>CACXFY010000147.1 GCA_902767005.1 uncultured Erysipelotrichaceae bacterium | reverse complement strand
TTTGGTATTAAAGGAGAAGGAACAGTTGCTAGAACTTCAGAAGAGTATACACCTGGTGTTCATACTTCTATAACAGATAGCTTTGTATCTCATGGAACAATTCAAGAAGACGTTCACTTATATTATGATTTAATATGTGGAACTGGAAAGTATGAAGGTAATGATAACTATATTAAAGCTAGAAATCTAGATGATCCATATAAATCAATAGAAGAAATAAGGAATGCTCATTATGCAACAGCTTCCGATTATACACCAACTACTCAAGCTATAATAAAAGACTATGATTTAACTAAGTATGATAAAGGAATATTTAAAATAGAATATGATGAAGCTGGCTATACACAAGGGATGGCTACTTACGAACAATTAAAAAAGATACTTACAGATTTAAAAATAGAACTAGATAATGGAGAAAAGAAATTAGAATCTGCTTGTAATAATAAACCAAAAGTAGATTATAAAACTATTGTTGAAATAAAAGAAATGAAAGAAACAGTAGATACCTTAATAGACTTATTAGATAGAGTTCAAGGTATTGCTGAAAGGGAAAAATATGTTGCTGAACAATATGATGAAGAAGGAGGAAGTCTAGATCAATTCCAAGCAGCTACACTTTTAGCTGGTACTCTAAACTTCTCATTCAATGACTTAGAAGATTTTAAAAACCTAGTATCTGACTTTAAAAAGAATTCAGCTGATAAAACATTTAAAGAATGGTTTGAAGGTTATGTTTCAGAAAAAGGTATATCTTCTAAAGTCGTAAACATGTCTCAATATCAACAAGCTATCAAAGATACTGGGGCTGTATCTTCAGACGATTATGTAGTAAGTAAAGTACAATTTGAAATGGCTAAAACAAAAACAGAAGAAGAAACAGGAGCCAAAGAAACAACAAATGATACTAGATCACAAACTGGAAATAATTCTGGTAATTATACATCTACCGATAGTTCTTCTTCATCACAATTTACTAGTGAATCATCAAGTAACAGTAGCGAAAGCACTAATACAGTAAAAGATGATACTAATAAAGATACTGAAACAACAGAAGAATCTTCATCAAGTGTTAAAAATGAAGAAATTACAAAAACAACAGAACCAACAAAAGAAGAAAATACTACAACTACTCCAAATGAAGAAACAACTAAGTCTACACCTAATGGAGAAAAAGCTACTGAAGTATTAACTAATAATGAAAGTACACAAACTGAAACACCAAAAGAAGAAACAATAGTAATTCAATTACCAAAAGTACCAAATACTTCTGAAAGTAGTAGTTATAACAATAATAATGGTAATTATAATAATGTACCAATAAAAGGTTCATCACCAAGTAGTGTTACACCAAATCCAGAACCACCACAACCGACAACACCACAACCAGAGCCGCAGCAACCAGACCTTCCACTAGATGAACCAACAACGCCAAATGAACCAACTAATATAACGAGAATACCAACTTCAGATACTGAAGTTAATCAAACTTCATCAAGTTCGGGATCAACTGGATTAGCAGTTGGTTTAGGTATCGGAGCAGCAGCCGCTGCTGTAGCAGGTGGAGCCTACTATATGAAAAATAAAGAAAAGAAACAAGATGAATTTGAAGAAGAATATGAAGTTGAAGATGAATATGATGTCGATAATTCTGAACATTTAAATGATGATATTTCAGCACCAGAACCATATTCAGCACGACCAGACAAACGACAAGAAAGTCCAGACTATTCTGAATTATATACTGAAGAAGATGACGACGATGATGATACATCAATTCCATCATATCAACCACCAAGTGGTAATAAATTCAATTAAAATATTGAAATAATAATAAATATGTTATATAATTAACTGCAGATGCGTTGAATCAGAGGAGTATATATTAAATCTTTATAGAGAGTTCATGTTAGGTGTAAATGAATAAGAGATAATATAGAAGGTAGCTGAGGAGCTGATTTTCCGAAAATAACTTTAAGAAGATCCGGTAATACCGTTATCATGAATAAGATACTAATAATAGTATAAAATAAGGTGGTACCACGAGATTCTCGTCCTTTGGATGAGGTCTCGTTTTTTTATTTAAGGAGGAGACTATGACAGCCGAAGAAGAATTTATAAAATATACTGATCCATATCAAAAGTATGGTATAAAAATAGACTTAAAAGTAAAACATACTCTACGAGTCAGAGATTTATGTATTCAAATAGCTAAATCAGAAAATCTAAGTGAAGAAGATATCTCTTTAGCGAGCCTATGTGGACTATTACATGATATAGGTAGATTTGAACAATGGAAAAGATATAGTAGTTATAATGATTTACAAACATTAGATCATGGTGATTTAGGAGTAGAAATATTAAAACATAATAATTTTATAAATAAATTTACTGATGAACATATAGATACAATACTACATGCTGTAAAATATCATAATAAATATAAAGTACCTAATACTATATCTAATAAAGATAAATTCTTTACTAATATAACTAGAGATGCCGATAAAATAGATATTTTATACTTATTCTCTATAAAGGATTTATCTACAAATTTAGATGATTCAGTTATGACTAAAAAGATATTTAATAGTATTAAAAATAAAGAACAAATTAAACGAGTCGATGTTAAAACAAGAGCCGATGAAATTGCTGTCAGATTAGGATTCGTCTTTGATTTGAACTTTAAAGAATCTTTTAAAATATTAAAAGAAAAGAATTATATAAATACAATGTTAGATGTCCAAGTAAAAGACACAAAAAATCAAGAATTAATAAATCAAATAGAAGAGTTGAGAGTATTAGTAAATAACTACATTGAGGAGAGGATAAAATGTTAGATAAAAAATATAATCATATAGAAACAGAAAAAGATAAATATAAAATATGGAAAGATAATGGTTATTTTAAAGCAGATAATAAAAGTAAAAAACCACCATTTTGTATCGTAATACCACCACCAAATGTAACAGGGAAATTACATATTGGTCATGCTTATGATACTGCCATACAAGATGCTATTGTAAGATATAAAAGAATGCAAGGTTTCGATACATTATGGCTACCAGGTATGGACCATGCCGCTATCGCAACAGAAGCAAAAGTAGTTAAAAAATTAAAAGATCAAGGCATAGATAAATATGAATATGGAAGAGAAAAATTCTTAGAAGCTTGTTGGGATTGGACACATGAATATGGTGGAAGTATTAGAGACCAATGGGCTGCTTTAGGTCTATCAGTAGATTATACTAGAGAAAGATTTACTTTAGATGATGATTTAAATAGAGCTGTTAGAAAAGTCTTTGTAGACTACTATAATAAAGGACTAATCTATCGTGGCGAAAAAATAATTAACTGGGATCCAGCTGCTAAAACAGCACTATCTAATGAAGAAGTTATATATAAATCAGAGAAAAGTGCTTTCTACCATCTTAAATATAAATTAGAAGATTCAGAAGAATATCTAGATATCGCAACAACTCGTCCTGAAACTCTATTTGGGGATACAGCAGTTGCTGTTAATGAAGCCGATGAAAGATATAAAAAATATGTAGGTAAGAATGTTATTCTACCTCTTATGAATAAGCCAATTCCAATTATTACAGATGAACATGCTGATATGGAAAAGGGAACTGGATGCGTTAAAATAACTCCAGCTCATGATCCTAATGACTTTGAAGTAGGTAATAGACATAATCTAGAAAGAATTATCATTATGAATGATGATGCTACTATGAATGAAAATGTTCCTGAAAAATATCAAGGTATGACTAGAGAAGAATGTCGTGAAGAATGTCTAAAAGATTTAAAAGAATTAGACTTATTATTAGAAGTAGAACCATTAACACATGAAGTTGGTCATAGTGAAAGAACTGGTGTTATGGTAGAACCTATGATAAAAGAACAATGGTTTGTTAAAATGGAACCACTTGCTAAAAAAGTATTAGAATTCCAAGATGATAAGAATAAGAAAATAAACTTTGTTCCAAAGAGATTTGAAAAAGTATTAAGACATTGGATGGAAATATCATATGATTGGTGTATATCTAGACAATTATGGTGGGGACATAGAATACCAGCTTGGTATAAAGATGGTGAAATCTATGTAGGAATGGAAGCTCCACAAGAAGAAGGCTGGGTACAAGATGAAGACGTACTAGATAC
>CACXFY010000146.1 GCA_902767005.1 uncultured Erysipelotrichaceae bacterium | reverse complement strand
TTTTAATTTATCTTCTGTCATTTCAACATCAGTATCTAATATATTCTCTATTAATCTTTGAATCATTTCTGTAATTACTTTACGTTCTGACAATTCTCTTTCTTCTCCAAGAGTCTTATTAGCAATATAAGCCAATAATACAGCATGATCATATTCATTCTTAATATCACTATTATCAAAGTAATCTAACTTTTGATATTCTTTTTTATCTTTAGATACAAAGCTATTAATATAGTTCCATAAAGACTCAGCTTTTTGGAAGTTTGGGTTCTTTAAAATAACATTTGTTTTTCTAATTGGACTTCGTACAGGAGATACATGTAAGTGTGTTAATGTTTGATAAAGTTCTGTTCCATGGAAGCCATCTATTTGCATTTTTATTTTTCTTACTCTATCTTGATAAGTCATTCCAGAGGAATTAACCATTTCATCAACATCTTTATCTAAACTATGAATAGTTAAAGATATATTAATATTTTCAGTACCTACTTTTGTATTAGCTTCATAAGATAGGTCTTTTTTATCTATATAATATGAACTATCTCCAGATTCAGTTATTCTTTCATTAAAGAACAATTCTAAGTTATTTATTAAAGTAAAAATAAATCTATTTTCATATGTATCTAGTGATTCATCACGATTAATATTTAATATTTTTGAAGGTTTTACATCTCCAGTTTTCTTATCTATATCTTGAATTAAAGATGTATGTTGTGATAAGTGAATAACGGATTCTACTGTTACACGTTTTGCTAGCTCAACTTTTACGATTTCTTCTTCATTAATGATGAAACGTTTAGGATTACGTAAAATATTATCTATATATGGTATAGCGTCTTCAATAGTCTCTAACCATTCGTGATCATATTCCATTTTTTCGTAATCACGTTTGACACCTAATGTTGAATTCAAATTATTTAAGAAATAATCATCTTTTGTTTGTTCATTATTATTTATGAGGATATCATTTCTTGTCTCTTCGAATTCATTATCCATCTAATCACCTCCATTATACTAATTTTTTAAGTCTAGTTAAATAGTCTTTACACTCATTGAAATGCTCTTTACCAAATGATTTATCTAAATATTCAATAAAGCCATCGATTTCATCACGAATATATGCTAAGTTTAATTGTTCAAATTTACGAAGTATTTTACGTGCAATGTAGTAATCTACTCCATCTACTTCTTGTCCACCACATTCTACAAATGTTGCGACAAAGTCTTTCATTTGTTTAACAATACGGTTACCGAAAGCGATACGGAAATGCTTAATTACATAATCATCCATTTCATCTATCTTTCTTTGCATTTCCTCTGATAATGGATGGTTTTCTTTAGCTTGAGCAAATAATCCTTCTAAGTAAGAAGAATTAATATTCATTGCTTCTACTTGTTCAGGTTCAAATACTTGACCTTTATCATTAATATCTATTGGCATAGCACGGTCGTACACTTTATCTGTTACGGCGAATGTAGAGTCATCGTTATTGATTGTTCCGATATACCACATGTTTCCTGGAATTTGTAATTTACCAGCTTTTAGTAGTAATGGATCGGTATCCCATACACTTGGTACTAACTCAACTATCCATTCATCTCTACTAGGCATTTCTAGAATAGATAACATTTCAGCGAAGTAGTACTCAACACGAGCTATGTTCATTTCGTCTAGTACTATTACATATAAGTCATCTGTATAATTAGCTTCATATAAACCTTTTAATACTTCTGTTTCATTAAACTTCTTAGTGAACTCGTTGAAGTATCCAAATAACTCTGTTCTATCTCTCCAAGACGGTTGTACTGAAGCGATAATAGCGTCATTCTTTATAAACTTACCCCAAGCATAAGCAAGTGATGTTTTACCTGTACCAGAGATACCTTGTAAGATAACTAACTTTGTAGCACTTAAGGCACTTATAAATAATCTAATCATTTCAGTTGTATAATAAAGTCTTAATTGTGAAGCAGCAAAGTTTCTAAATAGTTCAACTAATTGCTCCAAAGTAAAGTCGTTATTATACTTTTGAATTACATAACCTTTATATTTTACATCTATAGCATGTAGTTTAGAGAATCTTACGTTATCAAGATTAATTTGATCTGGATCAGTATTTTCTTCTCCTTCTGGTACTTCTTCTTCATTAGTTATTTCAGCTTCTTCTCCAGGTTTTAATCCTAACTGAGATACTTTCATAGCTAATATCTTTTCTTTTTCTTCTACTAAGTCTTTTACTGTCTTGTTAAGTTCTCCAATTTCTTCCAACATTGATTCTTGTTCTACTAATGTCTTTCTAAACTTAAGAAACTTTCTAGCGATAAAGTATATTATTAATAATATTAATCCTAATAATAAAACTAATATTAGAATAGCAAAACCTACCGCTACCCATTCTGGTCCATTAAAGTCATTTTTGTAGAACTCAATGGTATAAATATAATTCTTTGGATTAAACATTTGGATAAAACCATTTACTATTCCACCAAATATCATACCAAGTCCATCGAAAAAGACTTTTAAGAATTCATATAAGAATCTTATATAAGTATCCATTATCTAACCTCCCCACGAATATATAGATTGAAATCACCTTCATATTTTTCTATAGATTCGTAATCTTTATCTTTATAATCATTTACTACTACTGTTGTAAATACTCCTAAGTTGTCTATTTGATTTAGTTTTTCTTTTACATCTGGAATATGTGACATATCTTGGAGACATCCACACTCATAATCTTTAAAGAAATTTTCTTTTGATTTATAAGTATTTAAATCTGTAAGTAATATTACATATTTTTTAAATAAAGGATTATTTACTAAATCTTCTAAAATAAAACTACCGTGTGAGAATAGTGATTCATCTATTCTTATCATGTACTTTTCTACATATTCTCCATTTAATGTTCTAATTAGTATATTACGACATACTTTATTAATTAACACTTCTACTATAGTTTTATTTAGTCTTGGATCTTCAAAGATACGATCAATTAAATTCTTTTTATAATTACTTTCTAGTACTTTAATACTAGGACTTAAAGTAATATAGAATAAATCATTATCTCTACTCATTTTTATATAATTAGTTATATAGAATGTTTCTTCTTCTTTTAAGAATCTATTTGTTAATGATTTAGTATCTTTTACTAGATTGATTAATTCATCTCTAAATTTGAATATATATTTATTCATAGTAGAATCTCTATCAAGCATTTGATTTATTAAATTAGTATCTAATTCTTTATTATCAACCATTTTTACTACGAATAAAGATACTTCATAAGCTTTATCTATTAATTCTCTATGATAAGTATATGTCTTATTAGTTAATTCTAATTCATGACTAGATAAGTTTGCTAACAACTCTACTTTTATTCCTTTGAATTCTTCTATCAAACCATCATAATCATATTTTTCTCCGTTATCTATAGTTGCGACAATATTATAATATTTATAATTTGTATATATCTTAAAGAAAGTTGTTAATTGGTCTTTTATAAATAACAGATCTGTATCATCATTAAAGAAAACTAATGCATATTTTACATATCTAGTTATTAAAAAGTTAATGTATTCTTCAATCATATTCATATATACACTAGCCTCCTATTCTCTTCATAATTATAGCATATTATTGTGCTAAAGATACATTTAAATCAACTATTGAAGTTTGATTTACAATTGGGTATGTGTAATCATTATTTCTATTCTTTTTATAGAATAAAACTTGTTCAGACGAAGCTGCTGGTATCTTGATTGTATAACCATTTACATATTGATATCCAGCAATAGGTTGTGTTGTCTCTGAATTAGGTACTCTATGGATATATGATGTATTAGTCATATCAAGAATAAGAATATTAGGATTAAATGATAAAGAAACTACAGCTGATTTACACTTATCTTTATCAGCAACACTTAATGTATCATATTCTTCTAACGATATTTTATCTCCGACTGCGTGATTACCAAAAGCTGTTTCTACGGTGTAATAAGTAAGTGAATTAGTCATTTTTAATGTCATATATATATCTCCAGGTGCATCTATTATTTCATATGAGAAATTACTCTTAGTAATACCTATGTGATAAACTGCTGATAATTCTTTTTTATATGGAGAAGTACTACGAGCTCTTATTGTAATTATGGCTTCGTCTGTTTCAGTAAAGTTTCCTTGAGGTGTCATTGTTACTACGAAACTGTCTTCTCCAGTATCTTTATAGATAACACTTTCTTGTTTAGATTGTTGACATGAAACATTACTACTACATGTTACGTTTATTTCATATTCAATATCCTCTTTAGTCTTTATCAACGAGTTTTTTCTATTATTTAAATCTATATTTAAGGTATAAGAGTTTACTCCATCCCAGTTACGTATATTATAGTTTTTTGTATTTACAGATAAAACACTACTATTAAAGTAAAAACCTTTAGTCTCTAAAATATAATTATTAATCACATTGTAAATATAACGTCCAAAAGTAATACTTAAGATTACAAATATGATTAAAGCAACTAAGACAATTATGCTTACTTTTTTATGTTCTCTAATTTTTTGCATCATAAGTATCACTCCTTTTCTTAAATTACTTGGTTAGAATTAATAGTTATTTCTATATCTTCAATATAGTCTGCATATTCTTCATAATCACTATATGATTTTGGATAATTAATTACTAGTGTATAAATGTCTTTAGTTCTAGCTGTATATGGCATTTCAAATGGCCCCAGTGTTGAGTATGTCCTATAGAAAGCTTCATCTTCGTCTTGTTTTATAGTAGGATCTCCTAATAAGTTATTAGCACCAGATGCGTCATAGTTTTCATTACGATATAGTTTTACAGTTATTGGTAAATTAGTTGTTGTTCTTAAATCTAGTGTGTATTCTATATCGACATCTGTATCCTTTTCAGTATTATAGTTTTGAATACTAAATTTATAGACATATGGATCATCACTTGGTACTATTTGTTCTGGATCTAGGTTGAAGTTTAATTCATCTGTTCCAAAAATGTATAATGCTTGATCAATACCAGCATTTAATCTAGCATTACTTTCATATGAAGCATAAGTTCTTGTTAAAATATAAAAGGCAATGAAGAATAGTAATAATAATCCAACAGCAAAAAGAAGAAATCTTTTCTTTTCTTCATAATAATTGATGTGAATTTTCTTACTAATTGCTTCTTTCATATTAATTTCCTTTATATTGAACTGCTTTAAATTTTACTAATATATAATCTTCTTGAGAATCTATTTCTCGATCTAAATCGTTTATGTCGTCATCATTTTCCCATTCTACTGCTAAAACTATTTTAGGTTTTAGACCATGGTCTATGTCTGTTAACTGTATATAACCTGTGTAGATGTTATCAGTTTTAGTAAGTGTTACATTTGAACTAGTTACACTGTTTACTTTTAATACAGTATCTGGATTAACAGTTTTATCTATTATTTCTAATTGATATTTAATAGCCGTTTCTGTACCAATTGGATCTATTGTTATTGTCATAGTTCCAGTAGAACCAGGTGATACTTTTCCAGTTCTAGTATGTGATGTATTCCAAGCAATATCTGAGATACTTATTTGTTTTTCATCTACTGTTGTAATGTCTTCACCATCTACAGTTATATTCCAACCAGCTATTGTTAAATTCATGTTTTTTTCTACTTCTGATTCATAGGCTGCTCGAGAGGCTTTAGACCACAAATAAAGAAAGCATATAAGGAGTATACTTATAAAAATTATCAATTCAATAATTGTTTTCTTTTTTACTCTTTTCATACTTTCACCTATTATCTTAATTATAACAAAATATCTATACAAAAAAAAGAATATTGTCAAATATTCTTTTTATTTTTTTTATTAATCATCTTCATAATCATCTATAAATGTTACTTCTTCATCTCCATAACGTTCATCACCATATTTCGTCCAGCAATAATCATAACAAATACCTTCTACTTTATTCTTTTTTCCTACAGCAGAATCTTGGGCGACCATATCCTTTCTATCACTAAAACTCATATTATAATCTTCTAAATTATCTATATCTTCTCTTATTCCTTTATCATTAATCAACACACGGTTTAAGGCAGCTCCATAAGAGCCTGTATTCCAATACCAATATGCTCCGTGATACCATATTTGGCCTTCTTTTTTATGATTGTAAAGATCTCCATTTGTACATACTAAGTATACATATTCATTTATTTTCCAATCTCTTTTAGTGTTACCTATTTTATAATTTTGTTTATTATGACAACTAGCTCTTCCTTCATCGCTAAATTTATAGAAGATGTAGGCGTTTTCTGGGAAACATGCATCTCTTTCCTTTTCTTTACACAAATGATATTCTTGGTTTACATTATTACAATTAATGTTGTCGTGTGTTTTTTTGGAATGTCTTAAATAATAAGCTTTAGCAGATTTTAATGATGAATCTGATGCGTTATATTTACATTTACATCTATATGATGCATATTTATAACTTCTATATGGTCTTTCTTTTTTATGATTGTCACCTTGATAATAGCTATCTTTCTTGCTTGAATCCTTATATTGATCACATTTATCGTCTTTTGGTTTGTGATCCCATATGTAAATTCTTAAATCCGGATTATCTGATAGCCATTTAACATATAGTGTTACTTGTGGAAAGGCCTCTGTTCTTAGTTGTGGGCATAAATCTTCTTGTGAGTATTGTAAGTCTTGATCCAAAGCCTTACCTTTTCCATTACTTTGTAAATTCCATTCAGCCCAAGATGCTACGACAGAACCTGATTTTGTTGCATAGAAATATCCACTTGGTCCTCTGGCGTTCTTTATACCATTAAGCTCGCTTCCTAGTACTTGTCCTTGTTTTAATTGATCAGTTACATCACTTGAAGCATTATGAAATGTTCCTTTGTTTGGATTATAGTGAATAGTACATACATTTTGTTTCCAATTGGCACTTATTGTTACGGATGAATCGCCTTTTGTTAGATCACATAACTCTTCACCTTTTTTAGTAGCATTGGCAGCGAACGTTGAAGAATCTCTTCCGTTTCTCCAAGTGTCACCATTATCAACGTGATAATAATCTCTTCTTACTGTTGGTTTAGTTTGTAAATTAGAACCTGCCTTTACTGTTTGGGTTGTTCCATCGCCGTTGTTTGTAAAACTACCACCGTTAGCATTAAATGTTACCGTACATACGTGAGTTCTCCAGTTAGCATATAATGTAACCGTTTTATCTGCTCCATCATTCATTCCAGAACAAACATTTTGTGCTTTATATCTTTTCTTTTCATCAAAGATAGTTCCAGCATTATATGTTGCACTCGTATTCCATTGTTTATTTGTTACTGTTGAATGATATTGTCTTTCGCCTTCATAATGTGAGCCTGTTCCTGTTGCGTTTCTAAGTCCATTTGCTTCTGATCCAAAATAACTATCATAATCTTTAACTTCAGTTAAATCTGTTGAATTTTTAGTGAATTTTCCACCATTTGAATTATAAGTTACTGTACAAGTATTAGCAATATTTCCTTGAACTGTTACTTGTGATGTATTTCCAGCTTCATCTGTAAATGTTATTACACTATTTCTTTGACCTGTTCCTGTTAGTGTTAATGTTCCTGATGTTCCTGTTTCAGAAGCTCCATTCTTATTGGCACTTGGTCGAGAAGTCATACTTCTTGGATCATCATATTTCCATGTTCTAGTAACTGTACTTAAGTCTGATACAGTATATTTTATTTGAATTCCTCTAGATATCCAAGTATCAAAACTCATACTTTTTGTCGGATTACTATTATCAGCTTTTACTGTTTGACTACTTGTTACACTTGTTGCATTTTTACACTTTGTTGCATCTCTATCTGCACATCTTCCAGCTGTCACTTGGGCAGTTGGTGATGTCTTATCAATTAAAATATTAAATTTTAATTTTGAAGTATTACCTATTCCATCTTTTACTACAAACTCAGCATATCTATGTCCATCTCCTGATAGATAATGAGAATAAACTTTATTGGTTACTAGTTTATAACCATCATCAGTTGGGAATGTTTCATCACTATCTCCTCCATTTAAGGTTGTATATCCTGATGCATTCTTCTTTAGTCCTGATGCATTCCACTTCCAACTCTTTGATTTTAGTGCTGATCCATCATCAACATTGAAAGCAAAACATACACCATGTGGATAATTGGCTTTATTTAACCAGCCATTAACGTTACCACTTAAATCAGATGATTTTACTTCCACTGTATTTCCTGATGCCGAATAAGATTTTATTACACTTCCTGTTCCAACGTGATTACTGTTACATTTATATACGTTGACATTTACTGTTGGTGCTGATTTATCAATAAACTTAACAACTGGACAACTATATTTATTACCAACGTTATCAGCCATCTTTATATGATCTACTCCACCATTAGTAGTGAATGTTTTAGTATAAGTATCTTTCTCACAACCAGATCCATTTCCATCATTACATCTTACTGTTACTTTTAC
>CACXFY010000145.1 GCA_902767005.1 uncultured Erysipelotrichaceae bacterium | reverse complement strand
ATTTAAAGAGACTTTAAATGTTTTTTTACCATATTTATTTTTATAGTAATAATTTAACGTATGATATTTTTTATTATCTAAAGAATACTTAAACATTTAAATCACCAGTTAGTATTATAACATACTATTATTATATAAAATGCTACTTATGGAGATGACTTGATTAGAAAGAGAGATATTAACAAATATAATGTGTAAAAAGGAGTAATTAGTTAATTATTCCTTTTGTTTTTTTGCTATAATATAGATAATAGGTGTATGCGATGAAAGAGAATAAAAAGAAAATTATAATTTTAGTAATTGCTATTTTAGTTTTAATTATTCTTTTAGGAATATTCTTTTTTAGGAGCCAAAAAAAAGTTGGAGTAACTAAAATATATAATTTAGATGTCTCTAGTATAGTTTCAAATGTTGAAGATAATTTCATTGCTAAAAACAATAATAAATTTGGTCTTATTAAAGATAATGGTTTAATATTAGTAGATTTTAATTATGATGCAATGTATATGGATAATAATGTTTATGCTAATATTATTTTTAGTAATGGTGAAAATAATCATATTTATGATCGTAAAGGTAATTTATTATTTAGTGTAGATGGTCATATTACTACTTATTTGGATGTCTTAGGTAAAAAAGAATATTATTTAGTAAAAGAAAAATTATATAACGAAGAAGGAAAAATAGTTGCTAATGTAGAAGAAGAATTGCAAAGAGTATTAGGTGACTATTTGGTATATGCTGATAAAGTAATTAATATGTTAACTAAAGAATCTTTTAATATAGATAAGTATTATATTGCAGGAGATTATGTAATATTTACTAATTATAGTAGTGGATATTTATATGATTATAAAGGTAATGAGTTAAATAGTTATGATAGTGTAACTATGGATAAAAATCATTTTAATTTAAGTA
Organism: uncultured Erysipelotrichaceae bacterium; assembly: GCA_902767005.1. The sequence continues at coordinate 3,769 of CACXFY010000145.1, read as the reverse complement.
ATGAATTATTTATTGATTTAGATGGTGTTAAACATATTGAAAAAGAAAAATATATTACAAGAATAAATAAGAATTATTATATTGATTATTCTTCTTGTAATGAAGGTTTTATTCTTAAAAATAATCGTGATGAAAGAATAAGTAATACTTGTTATTTTAGTTATAAATTAAATAAAGATAATATTATTTTTCTATCAAGTAAAAGAAATACTAGTATTTATGATGCTGTTTTATATAAAAATGGTAATTTAGGAAGTAACCAAACTTTTTATGATATAGGAAAGATAATTGGAGTAAAACATAATAATGTATTTAATTATTATAATGTTAATGGTAAAAGTATATCTGTTGATTGTAGAGGGGCGTTAACTTATATTAATGAACAATATTATTTGTGTAATAATGGGGATAGTAAATATATAATTGATCATTCTTATAAAAGAGTTTCTGATTATTTTGATGAATTAATTTGTCATGATAACGATAGTATTTGTATTGTTAAAAAAGACGGTAAATATGGTTTAATGCATAATAATAAATTAATTACTAATATCAATTATCCTTATATTGAAAAAATTAATAATTATTATGTAAGTAATGATATCTTTAGTTATCAAGTATTTGTTTTAGGTACTTTTAATACTCTAGATTTAAATGATACTAATTATGTTATGTATACTAAATATGAAACTTTGAATACAAATAATATTATTAAAGAATATGAATTAGATGAAATAAGAAATATTATTATTGATAATGAAACGTTATTTAAAAAGTTTTCTTATGTAGTATTACATAATAGTAAAGTTAATGGATTTAGAAGAGAAATATTGATGATGTTTAAAGTAATCGTTGATAATAAAAATTTATTAGATGAATATTACTTATTAAATTCTTTAAAGGATTTAATTGTTGATAAAGATGGAGATATTGGTGTAGCTGCAGGTGCTTATGCTAATGAAAAACTTCATGTAACTATCAGATTAAATTCAGAAAATGTTATTTATCATGAAATAATGCATTTTATTGATTTTAGATTAAAACCAGATGATATAGATAAATACTATACATGTAGTAATAATGTAATAACGGAAAAAGAATATGGTAATTATGATGAAAGTTTCCAAAATAATTGCCAAATACTAAATATACCGTATAGTAAATTTATTTTAGAAGCAGGAACTGAATATTATGCAGCTTATTATTTAACTAAGGAAATTACTGCTTATGAAGAAGGCGTATTAATATTTGGTGCTTTAAGTTATATGTTTGGTGAACAAGAAATAAAGAATTTATATTTTAATAATGATAGTGATGTTAGATTATATATGTTATTAAAAGATTATTTGGATGAAGGAGAATTTAATAATTTCTTAAAGACATGTAATAATTTAGTAGATAATAGAATAGTAGATAAAGGTACAGATGTAAGTGTTATTCTTAAATATTTAATTAGTATTTATGAAGTTAAATATAGAAGAGATTGGTCTCAAGATAATGAATTTAAATATATATTAAATAGTATTAGAAATAAGTATAAGTTAGATAGTAATATTATTAATCCTACTAATTTAGAAGATAATTCATTGGTTAATACAGTTATAGATAAAATAAATGATAATGATTATATCTATGCAAGTAATTATGGAAAATATTTATTAATTGATGGAAAGAGTTATGTTATTTTTGGTGCAAATAAAAATGGTATTTTATATACATTTGTAGTAGATTATGATTTCAAAAATAATGTTGTTAATGATTATAAAGTATTAGTATTGTAATAATTATGTTATAATTTAGAAGAATAGAGGTATGTGTATGGCAGATTTAGGAGCACATTTTAAGGTTGATTATAATAATTTAGTTAGTAAACCTGAAACAGTTTTTAAAGGTCAGTTTTATAGAATAACTATTTTATCTGATTTGTTGGTTAGATTGGAATTTAGTGAAGAGGGATATTTTGAAGATAGACCTACAGAGTTTGCTAAATTTAGAAATTTTCCAATACCACAGATGAAAGTTGATCAAAATGAAAGAATATTAGATGTTACTACTAAGTATTTTAATCTTCGTTATGAGAAGGAAAAATCTTTTAATGGTAATAAATACTCACCAGAATCTGTTTTACGTATTAAGTTATTAGATGGTGCAGGACGTGAATGGCACTATGGTCATGAAGAAGCTAGAAATTATGGCGGTATTTTAAAGAATATAGATAAAACTACAGATCCATTTTTGGAGAATGTTGAAGTTAAAGATTTAAAGCATGTTAAGAAAAAAATAGCTCAATTCTTTGATGAAAAAACTAAAGGTTTATATTCAGGTGATGGTTTTGTTTCTATTGATGATTCAAAATCTAATTTCTTAGCCGAAGATGGTACTTTAATTTATAATGATAAACAAAGAATAGATATATATGTTTTCTTATATAATAGAGATTTTGGTAACTGTTTACAAAACTATTTTATGTTAACAGGTATGCCACCATTGATTCCAAGATATGCTTTAGGTATTTGGTGGAATAAGAGTGATTATTATAATTTTGATGATGTTCAAAAATTATTGAGTGATTTTAATAAGAATCAAATTCCTTTGAGTGCTTTATTACTTGGTGATAACTGGCACATGAAAGATAAAAATAATTTGAAGAGATTTAATTCAGGTTTTACTTTTAATAGAGAATTATTCTTTAAACCAACTGAATTAACTAAATATCTTCATGATAGAGGTGTTAAGTTAGGTTTAACATTGGATCCTTCTGAAGGTATTCATCCACATGAACCTAAATATAGTGAAATAGCAAAAGCGATTGGTAGTAGTGATAAATCAGTAATACCATTTAATGTTTTTGATAGAACTTTGTTAATAGCTTATTTGAATGAATTAATAGATCCTTTATATAGAGTGGGTGTTGATTTCTTCTGTATAAATTATCGTAATTTAAAAGATAAGAAAACTAATGATGCATTAAATTATTATCATTTTAATGATTATTATAAAATGGAAGGTTTAAGACCATTATTACTATCTAGACCTAGTACTTATGCTCCACATTTATTCCCAGTACATTATAGTGGTGAAACTTTGGTAAGTTGGAATACTTTAAAAGATTTACCATTCTTTAATAGTACAGCTTCTAATTTAGGTTTATCTTGGTGGAGTCATGATGTTGGTGGTTATAAAGATGGTATAGAGGATAATGAATTATATTGTCGTTATGTTCAATATGGTACATTTAGTCCAATATTTAGGTTTGCTGCTAAATATGGAAGATATTATAAGAGAGAACCTTGGAAATGGGATGTTCAAACAACTCATATAGTTAGTCAATATTGTCAAATGAGACATAGATTAATCCCATATTTATATAGTGAAGCTTATAAGTATCATAAGGTTGGTTTACCATTAATACAACCATTGTATTATCAATATCCAGAGATATATGATGAATTAGATTATAAGAATGAATATTTCTTTGGTTCAGAATTATTGGTTGCACCAATAACTAAACCAAAAGATAAAATTATGAATAGATCTGTAGAAAGAATATTCTTACCTAAAGGTACTTGGTATGATTTTAAAACTGGTAAAAAATATTTAGGTAATAAGAGATATATTTTATTCTATAGAGATGAAGATTATCCGGTATTTGCTAGAGATGGATCTATTATTTGTATGGCAGATTTAGAAAAGAATATTAATGTTACTAATGCGCCAGAAGTAATGGAAATTCATGTCTTCCCAGGTAAGAGTAATCAATATAATTTAT
>CACXFY010000144.1 GCA_902767005.1 uncultured Erysipelotrichaceae bacterium | reverse complement strand
TAACGGAACGTGGAGTTAGATATATACTTGATAAAATAATAAAAGATACAAGTATTAATAAAAAGATTAGTCCACATATGATTAGGCATAGTTTTGCAACTCATTTATTAAATAATGGGTGTGATTTACTAACTGTTCAGAAATTACTTGGGCATGAATCTATAAAAGCAACTCAAGTTTATACACATGTATCTACTGACAGACTAAAAGATGTTTATTATAATAGTTTTCCTAGAGCTAAAATTAATGATAAAAAATAACTAGAAATAGTTGTTTTTTGTTGATAAGTCTTTTATTTTCTTATATTTTTGATATAATAAAAGTAATTCATGAGGAAGTGGTTTTCTATGGATTTAGAGTTTAATAGTCAGGCTGAATTAAGAAAGAGATTATTACCAGCATTAAGAGTAAAAGTAAGGGAGATAAAAAGACTAGGAATTAAATATATTAATGAGAATGATATATGGAATTATTTAGTTGAGAATAAATGGAAAAATGGTAATAATTTATATTTATGTGATTTAGTAAATGATATTTTAAGATGTGATTATAAAAGAGTAGATGATTACATTAAGAGTAAACTGGAAAATAATAGAAGATACTTCGAAGATTTAGAAATTATATGAGGTGAATGACATGAAAAAGAAAAAAGATGGTAAAAAGAAGGTTGTCGTTGCTTCTACTGTTTTAATTGCGATAGTAGTTGCGATATGTTTTTTATTTGTTCCATTGTTTGGTAGTTTAAAATTTGGTTTAGACTTACAAGGTGGATTTGAAGTTTTATATAAGGCTGAGTCAATTGATGGTTCTAAGATGAATTCATCTAAGTTAACGGCTACTTATAAGACTTTGAGTAAAAGAATTGATAGTTTAGGAGTTAGTGAACCAGAAATAATTCTTGAAGGTAATGATAGAATTAGAGTAAAACTTGCTGGTGTTAAAGATCCTGAAGAAGCACGTACTCAACTTAGTACAGTTGCGACATTATCTTTTAGAGATAGTAGTGATAAATTACTTATGACTAGTGATGTATTATCTTCTGGTGGTGCTAAAATAGGACAAGACGCTAAAGGTAATCCAGCTGTATCATTATCAGTTAAAGATAAAGATAAGTTTTATGAAGTTACTAAAGCTATTAGTACTACACAAGATAAATTAATAGTTATTTGGTTAGATTATGAAGATGGAGATAGTTATCAAGCTGAAGGTAATAAGTGTGGATCTAGTGGATCTAGATGTTTAAGTGCTGCGACTGTATCACAAGGATTTGCTAGTGACGTTATTATTCAAGGTAACTTTACTCAAGATGAAGTATCTAATTTGGTAGACTTAATTAATAGTGGATCTCTTCCATCAAAATTAGTTGAGATTTCATCTAATACAGTAGGTGCAAGTTTTGGTGATGAGACTTTATCAACTACATTAACTGCTGGTATTATTGGTATCTTATTAATTATGTTATTATTAATGATTGTTTATCATTTTAGTGGATTCTTATCAAGTGTATCTATGATGATGTATGCATTCTTAGTATTCTTAGTATTCTGGATAGTAGGTGGAGTATTAACACTTCCAGGTATTGCTGCTTTAGTACTAGGTATTGGAATGGCAGTAGATTCTAATGTAATTATGTTCTCTAGAATTAGAGATGAATTACATAATGGTAAGAGTTTAAAGACAGCATTCTTAAATGGATCTAGTGCATCACTTTCATCTATTGTAGATGCTAATGTAACTACTTTAATAGTAGCGATTATAATGTTTATATTTGGTGAATCTAGTATTAAAGGATTTGCTACTATGTTAATAATCACTGTACTTGTTACAATGTTTACAATGGTATTTATTACTAGAATGTTAATGAAGTTATTTGTTAATAGTAATTATTTTGATAATAAAACTAATTTATTTATAAATGTTAAGAAAGAAAATATTCCAGATGTTTCTAAGAATGAAGAAGTAAAAGTTAAAGCTTTTTCTAAAACTAATTTCTTTAAACATAAAAGACTTGCTATTTGTTTATCATTATTAATTATTATAGCTGGAGCTATTATCTTTGCTTGTCATGGATTTAATTTAAGTATTGATTATAGAGCTGGTACTAATGTTGCTATTGCAACTACAGATAAGATTAGTGATAAAGAATTAAAAGCTGATTTTAAAGAATTAAAATATGAAATATCTGATATCACTCGTAGTAGTGGAGAAGTAGATGTTAGAATTGATAAAGCATTTAATGGTGAAGAAGTAAAGACTGTTAATAAGTATTTTGAAGATAAATATAAAGCTAAAGTTAATATTGGAGTTGTATCTAATGTTGTTAAGAAAGAATTAATTAAGAATGCTATTCTTTCAGTATTGATTGCTTTACTTGGAATTATATTATATGTATCAATTAGATTTAAATTTAGTTATGCAATTGGTGGAGTAGTTGCTTTAATGCACGATGTATTAATTATCTTTGCTTTATTTGCAATTACTAGATTTGAAGTTAGTACAATGTTTATTGCTGCTGTACTTGCTATTATTGGATATAGTATTAATGATACTATTGTATCTTTTGATAGAATACGTGAGAATTTACAAGGTAAAGATTATAAGAAATTAACTTATGATAAGTTACAAGAGATTTGTAATGAAAGTATTAGACAAACATTTACTAGAACTATTTATACAACTATAACAACATTAATTCCAGTTATAGCATTACTTGTACTTGGTTCTCGTGGAATCTTTACATTTAATATGGCTATGTTATTTGGATTAATTGCTGGTACTTATTCATCTATCTTTATTGCTACTATTATATTTATGGTAATAGAGAAGAGAAGTTTAGGAAAAGAATTAAAGAAGAAAAAAGAATATAAAGACGATTTAGAAGAGAGGCAAGTAAAAGGAATAAATTGTTAATGAGGGGAGATGAGTTCTTTGTCAAAGGAATTAGATAAACTTACTTATGAAGAGATAGAAGAAGCTTTTAAAAACTACATCGATGATAAAGAACAAATTGAGACTATAAAGAAGGCTTATCTGTTTGCTAAAAAGAAACATGAAGGTCAATATAGAAAAAGTGGAGAGGCTTACATTTATCATCCGATGAATGTGGCCTTAATTCTTACTTCTATCTATGCTGATTATGAGACGATTAGTGCTGGGTTTTTACATGATGTTTTGGAAGATTGTGATTGTACTGCCGAAGAGATGGAAGAAGAGTTTGGAAGTATTATTACAAGATTAGTTCAAGGAGTTACAAAGTTATCTAAAATTCACTTTTCAACAGAAAATGAGTATTTAATTGAGTATTATAAAAAGATAATTGTTGGTATGAGTGAAGATGTTAGAGTAATTATTGTTAAACTTGCTGATAGATTACATAATATGAGAACACTTTGGGCAATACCTGAGGAAAAACAAAAAGAGAAATCACATGAAGCATTGGAAATACTTGCACCAATTGCGGATCATTTAGGTATTCATAAGATAAAAAGTGAGTTAGAGGATTTAGCACTTCGTTATTTAAAGCCAGATGTGTTTTATGATATTGCGGAGAAGTTAAATAAATCAAAAATTGAAAGAGATAAGACAGTATATGATATGCAACAAGAAGTGTCTGATTTATTAAATGATTATCATATACCACATGAAATAAAAGGTAGAGCTAAGTCTATATATAGTATTTATAATAAACTAGATAAGGGTAAAAAGTTTAGTGATATATATGACTTATTAGCTTTAAGAATAATAGTTGAAACTGAACAAGAATGTTATTTAGCATTAGGTATTATTCATTCTAAGTTTAGGCCTATGCCTAGAAGATTTAAGGATTATGTTGCGATGCCTAAACCAAATATGTATCAGTCACTTCATACTACAGTATTTGGAATAGATGGCTATTTATTTGAAATACAAATACGTACTCATGAGATGGATGAGATAGCCGAGAATGGTATTGCTTCACATTGGTCTTATAAAGAGAATGGTGGAAGTGAAAAGGTTGCTAATATAACTAGTACAACTGAACAAAAACTTCAATTCTTTAAATCTATTATTGATTTAAGTCACGATAAAATGAGTAGTGAAGAATTTGTTAATAGTGTAAAAGATGAAGTATTAAATAATAATATTTATTGTTTTACTCCTAAAGGTGATGTTATAGAATTACCAGTTGGAGCGACACCACTTGATTTTGCATATAAGATTCATTCAAAAGTAGGAGAAACGACAGTAGGAGCTATTGTTAATAATAGTATTGTTCCACTAGATTATGAATTACAAAATAATGATATAGTAAAGATTAATACTAATAAGAATTCGACACCTTCTACTGAGTGGTTAAATATAGTTAAGACTACACAAGCTCGTAATAAGATTAAAAATTTCTTTACTAAAAATGAAAGAGATGTTTATATTGAACGTGGTAAATATTCTTTAGAAAAAGAATTAAGAAAACGTAAAATTGTCTTTTCAGAATTCTTTAGTGATGAGAATATAAAGAAAATATGTGAAGCTATAAATGTAGATAATTTGGATGATATTTATTTAACTGTTGGAAATGGAAAATCTACTCCAAATGGAGTAATTAATGTAATAGAGAAAAAAGAAGATGTACCATTACCAAAGAATGTTAAAGTAACTCCTAAGAATATTGATGCTGATATTATAGTAAGTGGTATTGATAAAGTAAAAGTTAATTTAGCTAATTGTTGTAATCCAGTTTTTGGTGATGAAATAATTGGTTATATTACTAAAGGTAATGGAATTAGTGTTCATAGAATGAATTGTCATAATTTAGAGAATATGGATGATCGTACTGTAGATGTTAGTTGGAATAAAAATAATAATAAGAGATATTTATCTATATTATTAATTCATACTAAGACGAGTGATAATCACATGTTTGATTTAGTACAAAGTATTTCTATGATCAATGTTAATATTGAAGGAATTAAGACTATTAGCCGTGAGAATATTACATATGAATTAAGTTGCTACGTAACAGGTTTGGAGCAATTAGATAAGCTTATAATAGCTTTGAAAAAGAATTCATATGTTGAGAAGGTAGAGAGGGTGTTTAGATGAGAGTATTAATTCAAAGAAGTAAGGAAGCTAAAGTAGAAGTAGATGGTAAGACAACTGGTAGTATTGATTCTGGATTAGTAGTGTTAGTTGGTTTTACTGAAGGAGATTCTATTAAAGAAATTGAATATTTAGCTAAGAAGATTGTTAATTTAAGAATATTTGATGATGAAAATGGTGTAATGAATAAAAGTATACTTGATTATGGTGGAAGTGTACTTAGTGTTTCACAATTTACTTTGTATGCTGATACTAATAAGGGAAATAGACCAAGTTATATAAATGCACTTGGTGGTGATCAAGCTACTAAATTATATGATTTATTTAATGAAGAATTAAGAAAATATGTTGAAGTTGGTACTGGAATATTTGGAGCTGATATGAAAGTTAGCTTAGTAAATGATGGACCAATAACAATATGGATGGAGAAGTAATATGTTGAATAATAAGTTGAATTATAGATTAATTAATGCTACAGCTTTGTTATTACTTTTATATATAGGTTTATCAAACCTTGGTCTTTGGTGGGGTATTTTTGTTAAGATAATATCTGTGCTTGCACCATTTATTATAGGTTTTGCTTTTGCTTATGCACTTTCTCCTGTTGTGAAATGGTTAGAGAAAAAGGGAGTACGTAAGTGGTTAGCAGTACTTGGAGTGGTTATGGTAATACTATTAATTATTGTTGGATTATTAGTATTAATTCTACCATTATTATATGATCAAGCTTCATTACTTGTAGATATGGTATCTAAAGTAATTAATAATTTTGATAAAGACTTTAATGTTAGTTTTGGTAGTTTTGAAATTAAATTAATTGATTATATTAGTGATTTTAGTAAGAATTTAGGTGGAATTGTATCTAGTACTGCAGTTGATGTTATTAATAAGTCTATTGGCTTTGTTGGTCAATTAATCGTTGGTTTCGTTGGTTTTGTTTATTTCTTAACTGATATGGATAAAATTAGAAAAGGATTTAAAGATTTATTATTAAGCATTAGTAAGAGAAGTTTTAAATATGTTAAGTTATTAGATGATGAATTAGGTAATTATTTAAAGGGATTAGTAATATTTATGATTATTCAATTCTTTGAATATAGCTTATTATTCTTAATAGTTGGACATCCAAACTGGTTATTACTTGGAGTACTTGCTTGTCTTACAACTGTTATTCCATATTTTGGTGGTTTAATTACCAATATTATTGCGATTATTCTAGCTAGTGTAGTTAGTTTACCTTTAGTAATCGCAACAATAGTTATATGTTTAATATTCCCACAATTAGATGGATATGTAATTAGTCCTAAAGTATATGGTAAAACTAATAATGTTAATCCTTTAATTACTATTATGGCTGTATCTATTGGTGGTACTTTAGCTGGTATATGGGGAATAGTTGTTGCTCTTCCTGTGTACTTATTCTTAAGATGTACTTATCATTT
>CACXFY010000143.1 GCA_902767005.1 uncultured Erysipelotrichaceae bacterium | reverse complement strand
TATTAATAATCCAGCACTACTAGGTACAAAAGCTGTACTTCCAGGTGTCCTATCTCCTGTTTTAACAGGTAACTCAGTCGAAGATAAAACAGTTATCTTAGAATTAATTCTCTCATCCTTAACAAATTTTCTAAGTGTTCTAGCAAGTGGATCATTAACAGTTTTATCTAATGTTGTAATAGTTAACTTACTAGGATCTAGTTTATTACCTGTTCCCATACTACTAATAAACTTTATTTTTCTTTGTAAACACTCTTTAATTACCATTTTCTTAGTAATCATCGTATCACATGCATCTACAAAATAATCTATTTTATTATCAAATAATATAGTAAAATTCTTATCATCAATAAATTCACTAATCTTAGTAACCTTAATCTTATTATTAATATCTTTTACTCTATCTTCTAATACATCTACTTTTAATTTACCAACAGTCGACTCTAAAGCAATTATTTGTCTATTTATATTACTATCATCTATCTTATCAAAATCAACTAAAATAAGTGTTCCAATTCCACTACGAGCTAGTGCCTCAACAACATAACCACCGACACCACCACATCCTAAAACTAGAACACTTTTTTTATTTAAATCTTTGAGTTTATCTTTTCCAATTATCTTTTCTAATCTACTAAACTTAGGCAACTTTCTTTTCCTCTTGTCTCTTCTTAATTAATTTCTTTTCTTTAGATCTTCTAACATCAGTCATTGCTAAAGGCTTTTCATTAATTAATTTATTTAAATAAGATAGTCTAGTAAATACTTCGGCATTAGATATTGCCATATCATAATAATTATTTAAACTTTTAGAATCACGAGTTTGAATAACTTGAAATCCATTTATTACTTCTTGTAAACTATCTTCTGGTATTACAGTATCAGATAGAATAGTATAATCAAAGTTATTAATAAAATCTATTGTCTCACCAATATGAGCAACACCACGTTCTTCAAATAACCTAGGCCACTCATTTTTTTCATGGTTTTTAACAATATTTTGTACTTCTGCTATTTTATCATTATCTAAATTTTTACCAATGCCCATCTTCTTAAAAGAAATATATTTACCTTTATTCTTTCCAGGTATTTCTTTTCTCATATCAGTAAGTGCAGCATCATATAATGAATCTAGAGAATCATCTACTTTAAAAGGAGGTTTTTCTACAGCATAAACATCATATTTATCTGAGTCACTTCTCTCCTTAGTAGTAACTAAATAGCTACGTGGATGAAGTATACTTCTACTTCTTACAAAATCAATTGAAGCATTACCTTCTTTAGACATTCTAAAAGAAGAGTCAGAAAATTTCTCACGATTAACTATTATGTCGCTCTCATCAGCATCCTCAAAGTGTACATTTTCTTTTATCTTAGTAGCACCAGCTAACCTAACCTGAACGCTCATTATTCTTTTGTTATTAGCAATTGGTAGAATCAACATACTCTTCCACTCCTTCGTGCACATATTATACCATATACGTTGATTTAATGCAATAAAAAAAGGTCAGATAAGATGGCCTAGCAAACGATAAAACCTGCCATTTGTACAGGTGGGTGCCCATACGCTATCATTAGGATCCTTAATAATGCATTAAATTAAGTATTCAACACCGATAACTGATCCGGACTCCCTTATCGTTATTTTAGTCGGTTTTAAATGTGCCGGTTTCATAACATATCTGACATCTTTAGTATAGCAAACATTCGCAATAATTACAATAAAATCACATAAAATCACATAATTAAAGAAGAAGATTACTCTTCTTCTATCTCTTCTATAACAATATTTCCATGGAAATGGCTCTTATTTTCATCTTCCATTTTTTCTTTTAAAATCCATAGTTTTAATTCATATTCATTTACATTAGTACCAACTATTTCATCTTCTAGTATTAAATATCCATCACTTGTTTTAACATCATATAAACTTCTAATTTTCCCATCATTTATTTGGAAAAAGATAGCATTATCATTAACCAACTTATCTCCACATCCATCTAAATCTATCATCGTTTGATCAGCTACTATGAATGCTTTAAATTTATGTTTACCCTTAGAAGCATTACTAACACTAAATACAGTTGCATAATCTTCAACTTCCGTTTCATTCGCAACAACATTATCTTCAGTTAATGTAATAACATCACTTGCTCCAGTCATATTAGAATCATATTCTACGTTTAAATTACCAATTTTTAATATATTTAAATCACTATTTTTATCAAATCCACCAAATAAAACAAATAAAACTAAAGCAATAATTACCATAAAGATAGCTGTCGTAACTAAAAGATATTCTCTCTCATGTAGTTTTATTCTCTCAATAGTACTCATTACTTCAACATCATTATTTTTTTTGATGTCTTCCATCTTTAATTTTTTCTTAGGTTTTGCCATTTAAATCACCTATCTTTTCTACCAATAGTATATCAAATTAATAATAATTATTAAATATAAAAATAAAAAATCTTAGTATAACTAAGATTTTATTATAAGACCTAATTCCTCTAGTTGTTCTGGTTCAAGTTCCGTTGGAGATCCCATCATTAAGTCTTGTCCAGATGCACTTGGTGGGAATGCTTGTACCTCTCTTAAATTCTCTTCATCTTGAATTAACATAATAATTCTATCAATACCAGGTGCCATTCCACCATGTGGTGGACATCCATACTTAAATGCTGTAAATATAGATTTAAATTTCTTTTCAACTGTTTCTCTATCGTATCCAACAATTTCAAATCCTTTAGCTAATAAATCTAAATCATGATTTCTAATTGCTCCTGAAGCTATTTCATTACCATTACATACAAAGTCATATTGATAAGCTAAAATATCTTCTAAATTATTTTTATAAGCATCTACTCCACCATGTGGCATACTAAATGGATTATGACAGAAATCCCATTTATCTCTTTCCTCATCATATTCAAACATTGGGAAATCATTAATAATACATAATTCTAATCTATCTTTATCTGCTAAATCTAAATCTTCCGCAACTTTAATTCTTAATAATCCTAAACAAGTCTTAACTATTTTTCTTTCTCCAGAAATAATTAACACTAAGTCATTATTTTCTATTTTTAATTGCTTTTTAATATTATTAATTTCTTCTTCACTTAAAGCTTTAACTAAACTTCCACTTACTTCTTCTCCATACTTAATATAAGCAAGTCCAGAAGCTTTTCTCTTCTTTACTAATTCAGTTAACTCATCAAGTTTCTTTCTAGAATACTTATCTGCTCCATCTTTAACAACAATACAATTAATAATACCTTTTTCTTCTAAGACATTTTTAAATACACTAAACTCTGTATTTTTAAATATATCACTAATATCATTAATTAACATTTCATATCTTAAGTCTGGTTTATCAGTACCATATAAATCTATTGCGTCATTGAAAGAAATTCTTCTAAATGGTTTAGGACTAACTTTCTTATTAGAAAACTTACTAAAGACACTATGGAATATTTCTTCTCCTACTTCTAAAACATCATCTTCTTCAACAAATGACATCTCAAGGTCCAATTGATAAAACTCTAGTGTTCTATCTGCTCTTGGATCTTCATCTCTAAAACAAGGAGCTATTTGGAAATACTTCTCAAGTCCACCTACCATTAATAATTCTTTATATATTTGTGGAGCTTGTGGTAAAGCATAGAATCTACCTTTAAAGTTTCTTGAAGGAACTACAAAGTCTCTTGCTCCTTCTGGAGATGAAGCCGTAAGAATAGGAGTTTGTACTTCAATAAAGCCCATATCATACATTTTATTACGAATAAAATGTAATACTTCATGTCTAAGTAATAAATTATTCTTTAATTTATTTCTTCTAATATCTAAATATCTATATTTTAATCTAGTATCTTCTAAAGCCGTTGTATCATCTGTTATTTCAAATGGAATATCTAAAGTATTATTTAATAATTCTAATTCATCAATTATTACTTCTATATCTCCAGTTGGAATATTTTTATTCTTACTTTCTCTCTCAACAATATTACCCGTTACTTTAATAACTGCTTCACTTTTTAGAGATGAAGCTAAATCATAATATTTATTATCTGGTTTAACACATATTTGAACAATTCCACTCTTATCCCTTAAATCGATAAAAACTAGTCCACCTAAATTTCTTTTCTTTTGTACCCAACCATATAAAGTAACATTTTCACCAACGTTTTTTATAGTAAACTCTCCGTTGTTATACTTTTTCATATATTATTCCTCCTCATGATGACAATGTCCACAGCACTCATGACCTTCTTTATGTTCATGACCACAATTACATTCTTCACCATCCATTAAATTTAATTGCTCATCTAAATAATAGATAATAGCATCTAAACTAATAACTTCTTCTTCTTTAGTTTTATTATTCTTAATTTTTACTTCATTATTATCTAAATCTTCACTATTTAGTACACAAGTAAATTTAGCTTTTAATCTATCAGCTTGTTTAAATTGTCCTTTTAATCCTCTACCTGTATATTCTGTATCAACAGTAAATCCAGCCATTCTTAATTCTTGAGCTAAATAAGCAGCATATTTCTTTTCTTCCTCATTAACATACATTAAGAATAAATCTATATCTTCTACTATTGGAACATCTACTTTTTCTTTTTCTAAAGCAAGTACAAGTCTTCCTATTCCAGAAGCAAAACCAATACATGGAGTTTCAGGTCCATCTAACTCTGAAGCAAGACCATTATAACGTCCGCCTCCACCTAATACATTGTTAGAACCAAAACCTTCTACCTTTGCTTCAATTTCAAATACAGTATGATTATAATAATCAAGTCCACGAACAATATTAGGATTAATTTCATATTGTATTTCCATTACATCTAAATATTCTTGTACTTTTTCAAATCTATCACGACTCTCATCATTTAAATAATCAAGTGTTTTAGGAGCATTCTTTAATATTTCGTTTTCTGCATCAACTTTGCAATCTAAAATACGTAAAGGATTCTTCTCTAATCTAACTTTACAATCTTCACAAAAATCATCAATATGTGGTTTAAAATATTCTACTAGTGCTTCTCTATAATTATTTCTACTTTCAGTATCACCTAAAGAGTTAATATTAACTTTAATTTCTTTTAATCCTAACATTTTATAAATATTAACAGCAAGAGAAATAACCTCTGCATCACTAAGTGGATCATCACTACCTAAAACTTCCATACCAAATTGTGTAAGTTCTCTATCTCTACCACTTTGAGGTCTTTCATATCTATACATTGTTCCATTGTAATAAACCTTAACTGGTTGAGTAGGATCTCCATACATTTTATTTTCAATATAAGCTCTAACTACTCCAGCAGTACCTTCTGGTCTTAAAGTAATATGTCTACCACCTTTATCCTCAAAATCATAACTTTCTTTTGTAACAATATCAGTAGTATCTCCTATACCTCTATGGAATAATTCTGTAGCTTCAAAAATTGGCGTACGAATAAAAGTATAGTTATATTTTTCCATTACTTCATCTACTACACTATCTACATATTTCCAAATTTTTGCCTCTCTTCCGTAAATGTCGTTGCAACCTTTTTGTCTTTGTATCATATTCTCTCCTCCTAACAAAAAAAGATGACTACCAAAGGGCGATTTCTCGCGGTGCCACCTTATATTCTACTTAATTAACCTATAGTGGAGTTACCCAGTCTTCACATTATTAGGATGTCTTCATTAGACTATATTGAATTTTTTCACCAACCAAATTCTCTCTAAAAATAATTATCTAACTACTCTTTCCCCAAAGACAACATTATTATATCTCACTTTTTTAAAAGTTTCAATTCTTTTTTATATAAATCTAAATAATTATCTGGTCCCATACCATTTTCCCTAAAAAATCCTTCTCTAAATAAATGCTTTCTCTCTTTCAAAAATTCTAATACTAAATCATTAGAGAATCCATATTTATCTATAGAATCTTTTAAAAACATTGAAATAATATCACCATATGCATAAGTAAAACCTTCTTGTAAATCAAAATAATCCAACTCTTCAACAAATTCACTAATATTATCATTAAAGTATTTAGTAACTAAACCACATAATTCTTCTTTGCTTAAATTAGCATATTCACTATCTATAATATATTCATCATCTAATAAACTAAGTATGTAACTAGATAATAAGTAATCATGATTATTATCTTGTGTCTCCATTAATTTATCTTGTGCTTCTTCTTTTAGTATTCTATTCTTAATCATATAAGATAAAAATAATCTTTCAAATAATTTTGAAAATACTTCTCCATAAAAAGATTGATAAAAATATCTATTATATGCCTTTACTCCATCTTCAAATAAACTCATATCATATACATGACCAAATTCATGAGCCAAAGTAAATAAAGCTTGCATATCAGGAATAAAATCACCTATAAATACATCTGTATTTTTATTAATAGGATTATATAAAGTCATACCCAATGTATGAGAATCATCACTCATATTATAACCATATACATTTGCTTTTTTTAAATAGTCTTCTAAAAAACCGTCTAAATTAATACTTTTCATAAACTGAAAGAATATGTCATTAAAATCATCATCACTTAATTCTTGATAAACTTCTACATTAAAATCAACATCATCTGGATATAATTGTTCTAGCCCAAAAGTAACTTCTCCCATATAATCAGAATGAAACTCTTTGTCTTTAATAAACTTTTCTAACATTTCATCTTCTAATTTAATTAAATGTCTATGAAATTTATCATAATATTTTTTACTTCCAAATATATTTTTTTTCTTTACAATTAACTTTTTATCACTAACACTACCAATAGCGTCATATAAATTACCAATATAATTAGCTAAAGCTACTTTTTCATGCTTATCACTGCTATTTTTAAATAATAGTTTAGCTTCTTGTAATCTTCTATATAAACTATCACTTTGATCTTTAATCTCCAGCATAATATACCCCCATATAGCTGTATATTATACCATATAACAAAAAAAGAGACAAACTATATTGTCTCTTTAACAAC
>CACXFY010000142.1 GCA_902767005.1 uncultured Erysipelotrichaceae bacterium | reverse complement strand
GATAAAAAGATATGATCAATAGCTCGATGATACTTTGATATCTTTAGAGTCTTATCATTTAATTCTACACGATAAATATTTAACTTTTCTAATTCTTTTACAAAATCATTAAATATCTCTTTATTATTCTTTAAATTAAAGTCTCCAGTAAGTATAATCTTATTTTTATCTTTTCTTATTATATCTAATACTTTATTTATTTGTTTTTGTTTTACTTCATCATATTTATAATCTAAATGAGTATTATATATAGATATTAATTCATTATTATATTCAATTACTGTCTTAGTAATTATTCTATTTAATAATGATGGGAAATGTGGTAACCAATATGTCTTTGTATATAAGACATTTTTATTAGTTATTATTGGAGTAGATTCATTAATTCTATTAAATAATAATGGTATTCTATATCTAAATCTATTACTTATATTGTAATTAATTTTTTTTAGATCTTTTTTTAATTCTTTATATAAAGGTTTATATAACTCTTGAAGATTTAATATATCAATTTTATTTTTCTTTAAGTAATTAATAATTAATTTTTCTTTTTCTTTAGAATACTTGCTTATATCATTTTGAATGTTAAATGTCGATATTATCATTAATCTTTATAATCGAAGTAGAAATCAAGTATACGCACTTGGTCTCCTTCTTCGGCTCCTAACTCTTGTAGTTTATTATCTATTCCCATTCTTCTTAGCTTTTTAGCAAATCTATATACTGCTTCTTCTGATGAAAATTTAGTCATCTTGAAGATTCTTTCTATTTCTTTTCCTTCTATTACCCATGTTCCATCATCATCTTTTGATATAGTAAATGGTTCTTCTTTTTTGAATTTATATAAGACATGTGATTCAATTTGTGATTCATCATATAATGGATTAGTTGGGATTGTATCTAATAAGTCTGCTAATCTATCTACGACTTTTTGTAAGCCTTTGTTTTGTGCAGCACTTACTTCAAATATTTCACAATCTACTTTCTTTTTAAATTTTTCTAGATTTTCTTTGGAACCTTCTATATCCATTTTATTAGCGATAATAATCATTGGCTTCTTCATTAATTTTTCATTGAAAGCTTCTAATTCTTTATTTATTAATAAATAGTCTTCATATGGATCTCTTAGTTCACTTCCAGACATATCTACTACATGAGCAATTACTCTTGTTCTTTCAATGTGTCTTAAGAATTTATCACCTAGTCCTTCACCTAGACTTGCTCCTTCTATTAATCCAGGGAGATCAGCCATGACGAAACTTCTACCATCACTTGATTTTACTACTCCTAAGTTTGGAGATAGTGTTGTAAAGTGATAAGCAGCAATTTTTGGTTTAGATTTAGACACACATGAAATGATAGTACTCTTGCCAACACTTGGTAGTCCTACTAAACCGACATCAGCTAGCATCTTAACTTCGACTTTTAAATTTTTTTGTTCTCCCTCTTCACCATTTTCAGAGTAATCAGGAGCAGTATTAGTTTGGGTTTTGAAGGCAGTATTACCACGTCCTCCTCTTCCACCTTTCGCAATAACTTCTTCTTGATCCTTTTTTGATAAGTCAGCTATTATTAAACCTGTATCAAGATCAGTTACGACTGTTCCTTGAGGAACTTTAACTATTAATGGTTCTCTGCTTTTACCATGTTGGTTTTTACCTTTTCCATTTTCACCTTTTTGTCCTTTAATAGTTTTTTGATAACGTAGGTCTAATAGTGTATGTAGGCCTTCATCTACTTTAAAAACTATATCTTGACCATGTCCACCATTTCCTCCAAAGGGGCCACCCATCTCAACAAATTTTTCACGACGAAAAGCAGTACAACCATCTCCACCATTACCAGCTTCAACTCTTATTTCTACTTCATCTACAAACATTTAATCACCTACTTTACTTATTTATTATAACAAAAACTTATTTCTATTTAAACTACGAACTAACTGATATGCTTCTTCTTCCTTTTCTCTTGATTTGTAATTATATCTATTATTTGCGAGTACTTGTGATGTTTCTTGAAGAAATCTTTCATAGTTTTCTAAATTTATTTTACCATAATAATCTTCTAAAAAATCAACATCTCCATACATGGCAACATCATCTAATATCTCTTTATTATCTTCAAAGAAACTATAAGTGTATGGAAATAATTTTTCATAACCATTATACGCATAAGATGGCAGTTCATCATTAGACCACAATATGCTTTTCTTTAATTCCTGAGCATCCTCGATAGCATGTTTTTCGGTTCTTATTTCATTAATTAATTGATATTTATTACCATGATGTAAGTTAATACCAACATTATCTTTACCTGCTTCTATTACGTGTCTATTTTCATGAAAGAACATTCTATCTAAACATTTTAAATGGGCATTTTTCATTATTGGATAATAGACAATACTTGTTCTAGCTTTATAATTATCATCTAATTTAAAGTTAGCAGCTCCCACTTCTTTTTGCAATAGTATTTCTACCATTTCTTCCAGAGTTATTTCTCTATCATAGCTTTTAAACTTCCTGACCATTTCGCTACCCCAAATAGTATGTTTTACTAAATACATCATTCTTTTTACTTCATTTAAATCTTTTATTCTCTCTAAACTGTTAATCCGAACTGTATCTATTAGTGGTTCTACTTTGGCTTTATGACAAGCATCTATATAATCTTCTTGTCTTTTTATAAT
>CACXFY010000141.1 GCA_902767005.1 uncultured Erysipelotrichaceae bacterium | reverse complement strand
TATGATTGGTAAATTTAAAGATCAAATTATTAAGGATAGTGAATTACCAATACATATGACTAGTTATTCACCTTGTTTTAGAAAAGAAGGTGGAAGTCATGGATTAGAAGAGAGAGGTTTATATAGAGTACATCAGTTTGAAAAACAAGAGATGATCGTTATATGTGAACCAGAAGAGTCTATGGAATGGTATGAAAAGATGTGGAAACTAACGGTAGATTTATTTAGAAATATGGATATACCAGTTAGACAATTAGAGTGTTGTAGTGGTGATTTAGCTGATTTAAAAGTTAAATCATGTGATATTGAAGCTTGGTCTCCAAGACAACAAAAATATTTTGAAGTTGGAAGTTGTAGTACATTAGGAGACGCTCAAGCAAGACGTTTAGGTATTCGTAAAAAAGGAGAAAAAGGAACTTATTATTTACATACATTAAATAATACAGTTGTTGCGACTCCACGTGGTTTAATTGCTTTAGTTGAAAATAATTATCAAGAAGATGGAAGTATTAAAATACCTAAAGCTTTACAACCATATATGGGTGGTAAGGAAGTAATAATGCCTATCAAGTAGACATATTAATAAAAAGAACTATATTTAGTTCTTTTTTCTTTTGTAGTTCTTATGTTATAATTGATATAGTAGGATGTGATACTATGGACGATCTATATGATGATATTAATAAAGACGATGAAGAAGAAATGGAAGAATTCAATGGTCTTAGTGATATAAGTCCTGAGGATGTTAATAAGTCTTTTATTAATAATGAATTTAGTGACGATAATACTGCTCCTATGATAGGGGAAGTACCTGAAAATGATCAATATAAAGAGGTATCTTTTGAACCAATGTCTATTGATAATTTACCTAATATTGGTTCGATAGATGATAATACATCTTCTAATGAAAGTGACGAGCCCCCAGTATTAATCAATATGTCTGA
The DNA here is from genome assembly GCA_902767005.1 of uncultured Erysipelotrichaceae bacterium. The sequence continues at coordinate 7,557 of CACXFY010000141.1, read as the reverse complement.
TGTCAAAGATGGTGCAGTAATTCCTTCAAGTAATAATGAAGAACAAGATGATGAAGAACCTATTATTACTAATGCTGATAATAGTGTTAGTGAAGATAATACTGAAGAAGGAATATCATTTAATGGTGTTAGTAGTTATGAAGAAGAGTCTTCATCTTTTGAAAATAATGATATTGATAATAATAATGAATCAATACCAACAGCTTTTACGGAAATTAATAGTGAAGAAAATGGTGGTATGCCTGAAATAAAGATTGATGATGAAGAGTTTGAAGAAGAAGAGGAAACTTCTACTAATGAGACTATAAAAGTTAATAGTGATAATGATATTAGTGTTGGCGAAGCTAGTGAAGAGAAGAATAATTTAAGTGAAATGGCTTTTGAAGAAGTAATGGATGAAATTAAAGGAGATCCAGTTGCGAAAGAGAAAGATGATTTTAAATGTCCTAACTGTAACAGTATTTATGCTGGTACTAATATATGTCCATTCTGTGGAATAGAAGGCGAAGAACATAAAAAGGATCCTGAATCTAGAACTGCTGATTTAATGATTCCATTTAAAATAAATAGAGAAGAAGCAATAAAAATATTTAAAAAAGAAAATAAATTTAGATTACTTACTCCATTTGGTTATAAGAGTAAGGTTAAAAAGAATTTAGTTGGTATGTATATGCCATATTATCTGTTTGACGCTAATGTCAGTGGAGCAGTTTTATACAAAGCTCGTGATATTAAGAAGACAGAAGATGATAAATATACATATAAAGAGAGAAAGAACTATATGGTTAAATTGAGTGGTAATTTTGATTATGACAAAGTATTACTTGATGTATGTGATAAATTTCCAGATAAATTAAATGATTATATATTTCCATATAATTTAGAAGAAGTAGTAGTATATGATGAAAATATTATTGATGAATATACTATAGTTAGAGTAAATATTGAAGATGAAGAAATGGCTAATAGAATTAAGAATAAAGTTATTAGTTCTAGTATAGCTGAACTTAATAAGAGTGTTAGACATGATAAGATGATGGTTGATAATAATGTATTAGGTGTAAATATTAAGTCATTTAAATATGTAATGTTACCAATATGGCTTTCTATGAGTGAATATAAAGGTAAAAAATACGTTTATTGTATGAATGGAAGTAGTGGTAAATATATTAGTAGAGTACCACTTGATAGTACAAAGACGATTGTATTAGGATTATTAATACTATTAGTTTTATTCTTTATAGGATTTGGTATTGCTTTAATATTATAGGAGGTTAGGATGAAGAGATTATATAAAATTACTATTTTATTTTTTGTTAGTATAGTATTTATTAATACTTATGCTTCTACTAAAACATTTACTAGAACTAAAGATAAACCTTTAGTACCTGGTTGGGTTACTGTAACTGATAAGAATAGAGAAGAAATATTAAGTACTCCAGCAGTTAATGCTAGTGAAAAGATTTATGATTATGCTGAATTATTAAGTGAAGCTGAAGAGAAGAAATTACTTGTTAAGATTAATGAATATATAAAGAATACAGGATATGACTTAATATTTTTAACAGCAAAAAATCTTGGTAAAAAAGATGCTACTACATATATGTATAATTTTTATGATTATAATGATTTTGGTAAAAATGGTACTTTGTTTTTTGTAAATCCTACAGAAAATGGTATAGGTACATATATGATTACAGCTGGAGAAGATGCGGCTAAATTATATACACAAGATAGAATACAAAAGACATTAAAACATTTATATCCAGAGTTTAAGAGTGGAGATACATATAAAGGTGCAGAAGTATATATAAAAATTTGTGCTGGTTTCTATAATGTAGATAGAGATAAAAATGCAAGAATTGATCCTGCTGGTAATGTTATAAAAAGTATTCCTTGGATAGAATTAATAATAATTGCTTTTGCTGGTACATTTATTATTATGTTTGTTTTGATTAGAAAAAATAAAAATGCATTAGTTACTCCAGAAAAGATTAATTATTTAAATACTAATAGTATGGTTATTAATAGAGATAGTGATATGCTTATAGATAAAGATATAGCTAAGGAATTTAAAAAATAATTTATTTTGAAAATTATTTATAGTATAATAAAGAAAAGGAGAAGTGTATATGGGATTAATTAGAGCTGCTGTAGGGGCAGTAGGAAGTACTCTACATGATCAATGGAAAGAATATATCCGTTGTGAAGATTTAGGAAATGATATTTTAATGAAGAGAGTTTCTACTCCAAATGGTATCATTTCAAAAGATAGTGCTATTCAGGTATCACCTGGTCAAATAGCTGTTATTTTCCAAAGTGGTAAGATTTTAGATGCTACTGCTGAAGAAGGAATTTATACTTTTGATGAATCAAGTTCACCAACATTCTTTGCTGGACAATTTGGTGACGTATTTAAAGAGATGTGGACTCGTTTTACTTATAATGGTGGAGTTGCTAAAGAACAAGCTGTATTCTATATCAATGCTAAGGAGATTATTGATAATAAGTTTGGAACACCAGCACCAGTACCATTCCAAGATTGGTCACATCCGATTCCAAATCAAATGACTAAAGAGTTAACTCCATTAAGAGTTCAAGTTAAGTGTTTTGGTAAGTATACTTTTAAAGTTAGTGATCCAGCTATATTTATGAGTAAGATTGCTGGTACTGCTGATGAGTATAGAAAAGATGATTTATTAGAGCAAATGAGAAGTGAAGTTGTTGGAGCTTTCCAAAATGTCTTAAATGAATTAGGAAATAGTGAACATAAAGTTCCAGTTCTTGAACTTCCAAGTGCTACTGATGAGATTAAAACTGCTATGGATGGTAAAGTATTTGATCAACCAATTCGTGATCGTGGTATTAGTCTTGTTGGATTTGTAATTGAGAGTGTTACATTAGATGAAGAATCTAATGCTAAAATTGATAACTACGAGCTTTCAGCAAATGGTTATATGCAACAAGGTACTCTTGTTGGTTCTTATGGAAAAGCTGTACAAGATGCTGCTAAAAACGAAGGAGGAGCTGTTAACGCATTCATGGGAATGGGTATGATGAATATGGCTTCTGGAAATGTTGTTGGTGGTGCTGCAGCTGGAGCATTTACTGGACAAGGTACTGATATTGATCAAATGAGAGATGGAAAAGGTGAAGCTCAAGCAGCACCTGAAACACCAGCTGAAGGTGATGGATTCTGTACAAAGTGTGGAGCACCAGTTAAGGCAGGAAGTAAATTCTGTTCTAAATGTGGAGCTGAATTATAATAATATAAAAAGAGCGAAAGCTCTTTTTGTTTGACTACATTACTATTTTTTGTTAGAATAGAAAGCACCACGTTGAGGAAGGTGTTTTGTATGAATAATGAAGAAAAACAAATGGTTAAAGCGTGTAGGGAAGATCCTGCCCTCATCTTCAACCTAATAAAAAGAGGTTGTTTTCGGGGAATTGAAAAATTAATATCTGAGAATAAAGTAGATGTTAATATGGTTGATGGAGTAGGTAATGATGTAGTAATGAGATTATTAAAAGCTCACCAATATACATTAGTTATCAAATTAATGAAAAAGAGAAATTGGAATGTTAATCACCAAAATGAAGAAGGTAATACATTTGGTCATATTTTAGCGCAAGATAATTCAGTAGGTGCTTTAAAAGTAGTAGATGCGTTAAAGAAAAAGACTAGATATATGCCAAACATAAAGAATAATAAAGGTGAAACAGCTTTAGATAAGGCAATTAATAATAACTACTTAATGACAATGATTAAAATATTAGAAGATAGAAGATTTAATAATATTGATATATTAAGTTTTAAAAACTTATATAGAGTATGTTTTAAGAGTTCTTATTATGGCAAATATACTAAATTGAATAATTTAGAATTAATAGTATGTAATCTAAATAAAAAAGAATTAGATTCCAATGTAAGAGTAGTAATTGATGCGATTATTAATAATTATGAAAGTATTAAAAATGAAATATTAAATAATCAATCTTTTATTATGGATACTATTATAAATGGATAAAAACTGCTAATCTTTTAGCAGTTTTTTAATGCCTACATATGTTGCTTTTTTGTTTGTTATGCTATAATTATGATAGGTGAAGATGTATGAACAAGAATGGATTTACTTTAGTAGAATTATTAGTTGCAATTAGTATTCTAGCAATCCTTACTGCACTTGCGATTCCAACACTTAGAGCCTTTCAAGACAGTAATTCTAAAACACAATATATAACTTATAAAAAATCACTTAATACAAGTGGTAAATTATATAATGATTCATACAGTGAAGATTTATTTGGTAATGCTTTATTTGGATGCCAAAAAGTTGATTTGACTGAACTGATATATAAGAGACTTGCGAAAGATATTGAACTAAATGATGTTTCATGTAATATAAGTACAAAAGATTCATTTGTTATAGTAAAAAAGTATGATAATGAATTTAAATATCAATCATCTTTATATTGTGAAAATAGTAAACATGTAGAACAATATTCTGATAAAGAAAATATTATTAGTGATTGTATTAATGACACGGGAGTTCCATGGATAGATATTGAATCTATTAATAATACTGATAAAAATTCTAAAAATAAGAGTGTAATTATAAAACTATTAGATAATTATGGATTTACAGCTAAACAAGTTGTTAATTATGCTTGGAGTACAAGTGAAAGTGCACCAGCAGCTTCTTCAAGTACTTGGAAGAAGTATGGTTATAATAATCAAGTTAAAAAGACAACTGGAGGAACTGTTATATTAAAATCTAATTCTATTACTATTCCTGAGAGTTCAACAGGTTATTATTATTTATATGTAAAACCAATTAAGGTACAAAATATATTGAATCAAAGTTTTACGGAAATAAAGAAGTATGGTCCATTTAGATTTGATCATACAGCTCCTAAATGTAATCAAATAACTGTGACCCCTAATATTAGTGTTAATTCTTATAGTAAAGAAGTAAAATTTGATATTAGTTATGTATCTAGTTTAGATGATTTAAAAAGCTATGATTTCTTAATATCATATGATGATGGAGTTCATTGGACGACGGTAAAGAAAAATGCTGATAAGTCATATACATCTTATACAGTAGATAAAGATGGAGATATTAGATATAGATTAGTTAATTTAGTAGATTATGCTGGAAATGAAACTAGTGAATGTGCAAAGAGTGGAGTATTCCATAGAGATACTAATCCTCCTACTTGTACAATTGGTGTAGTAGGTACAAAATCTGGTACTTCTGGATATTATTATGTAACTACTAGGGCTAGTGTTAATTCTGGTGAGATAGCTGATTTGACTTTTGGAATAAAAACAAAAGAGTCAAAAGAATATAATAATATAAGAGATATAATGATTGATACTGATGGAAATAGTAATATATATGGTTATGTTAAAGATAAAGCTGGTAATGAAGGAAGCTGTAATAAGTCTATAACTACAACTAAGAAATATACTATAACATTTAATGGTAATGGTGGAACAGCTAATCCAACTACTAAAAAGGTTTATTGGGGAGATAGGATTAGTTCTTTAGCAACAGCTAGTAGGAAGGGTTATACATTTAATGGATGGTATACCGCAAGTACTAATGGTAGTAAAATTAGTGCTGATGCAATCATGCCTAGAAAGAATATTACTTATTATGCAAGATGGAACCCTAAATCTGTTACTGTTACATTTGATTGTAATGGAGGAGAAGGTGGAGGAACTGAAACATTTACTTATGATAAAATTGGACAAAAGTTTAGTAAAACATGTACATTGTCAAAATATAATTTAGAGGGATGGAAAAAAGATAAAAATGCTACTTCAATAGATTATGATGTTAATAATGCTGTAACAGGGAATTGGGTATTAACTCATACTCCTAAAATTAAGTTATATGCACATTGGCAAATAAAAAATTATATGATTGAGATGAATGATAAGAAATATTATTATACTACTTTAGCAGATGCAGTAGCTGCGGCAAAATCTGGTAAAGGGTCTACTGAAGGTGGAACAATCACTGTTTTACAAAATGTAATAGATTATTCAAAAGTAGAAATATCTAAAAATATTACTATTAAGATTAATAAAAATGTTACTTTAACTAAGAAAAAAGAAACAATTTATATTAAGAAAAATGGTATTGTTAATATTATAGGTGAAGGTAATTTATATGCTGAGGATTTGGAATTAATATATAATGAAGGTCATTTAACTTTAAATCATTCTGGTAAAATTCAACATACATTAACTAAAAGTACTAATTATGAGTATGCAGCAATAGATAATATTAATGTAATGATTGTAAATAACGCTAATATTATTTCTAAGGTTCATGGTATTACTACACAAAGTCGTCTTAGTGGCATTACGGCAAAAACTACAATAAATGGAGGAAATATAAAATCTTCTGGTAAGTTGTGTACCCTTCTTATTAATAAAGGTGCCATGCTTACTATGAATGGTGGAACTATTACAAATACTTATTGGGATACTGTTGCTATAGGTAATTATGCTGGAAGTACTAGTATTAATGGTGGTACTATAATTAATACTGCTACTAATCAATGGGCTACAATTCATAATGGTCCACCAAGGCATCCTGAAGGATATGACATTAATGAATGTGGCAGTCTTACAATATCAACTTCTGCTGTGATTAAAAGCAAAACAATAAAATTATCTACTAACAATATGGTTAATAATACTCATTATTGTGTTTTAGTAGGTGGAAATTGCTCATATAAATATAATGGTAAAACGATTAATTATACTAATTTAAATCAAGGTGTTGTGTGCAAGAGTATTTAATGTTTAGTAAAAGAAGATTATTTCTTCTTCTTTGTTGTAATAAGTAGGAAAAAAAGGATTAAATGATTACAACTAAAAGAAAAATGAAATAGAATATAATGATATGGTTACATTAATCTTGCAACTTTTACCAACAGAGAATTTCAGTTTAGTGAAGGATGGGCTTATTTTGATAAAGATAGCCATTGTAGAAAAGGACGCTTTAATAATTGTGATTATAATTATTGTGGTGGATATTAAAATATTAAAAAAGAAAGTTTTATCTTTCTTTTTTTATGCTATAATTATAATAGGTGAGAGTGCATGAGAAAGAATGGATTTACTCTAGTAGAATTATTAGTAACAATAAGTATTTTAGGAATACTAACGGTAATTGCGATTCCGACACTTAGAGCTTTTCAAAATAGTAATTCTAAAACACAATATGTTAATTATAAAAAGGCACTTACTTCAAGTGGTAAATTGTATAATGATTCATACAGTGAAGATTTATTTGGTAATGCTAGTTTTGGTTGTCAAAAAGTAGATCTTACTGAAATGATGTACAAGAAAGTCGCTAAAGACATTGATTTGAAAGATGTTTCTTGTAATATCAGTTCTAAAGATTCTTATATTATAGTAAAAAAGTATAATAATGAATATAAATATTATGCTTCTTTATATTGTGAAAATAGTAGTCATGTAGAACAATATTCTGATAAAGATGATATTATTAGTGACTGTATTAATGATACTGG
>CACXFY010000140.1 GCA_902767005.1 uncultured Erysipelotrichaceae bacterium | reverse complement strand
TTTATTGTTCTTGCCAAAGATACATGTAATCAAGATGATATTAAAATTGAAAAGATTGAACTAGAAGAGAAAAAAGGTAATGCAGAAGAATTATCTTTGCCTAATAATGAAAACAATACTATCAACTTAAATACAAGGATGAATGTAATCGGTGATAGTATTACATATAAAGTAATTATTAATAATACTTCTACTAGTGATTATAGTTTTGATAATAATCAGATAACTACTGATTATGTAGATTACATAATTTCATATGAGGACAACTCAAGCACTATAAAAGCAAACTCATCAAAAATAATATATTTGAAAGTTGATTATAAAGATATACCTAAAGAAAACAATCTTTCTGAAGATGTATTACAAACTAATAAAAATATAGTTTTTAACTTAACAAATAACGTCAAAAACACTAATGAAAAAACGGACGAATTTCAACATTTTATTTCTAATCCAGAGACTAAAGATATTGTTATTATATGTCTTATAGCGTTTTTAATATCTTCTACAATAATTATAGCGATTAAAAAGAAAAAAGGAATTAAATATATAGTATTTATTATAGCTTTCCTTGCGATTGTTCCTAATTTAACAAAAGCCATTTGTTCTTGTTCTTTAAAAATTAATTTAATTTTAGAAATAGATACTAAAGAAGCTATGTTTTTACCAGGAGAAGAATTAAATGTTAAAATAAAAAAACTAGCCGGAGATGAATCTAATGATTTTCATTCGCCAAATAGCAATATTTATTCGATAAGAAAATCAGAGCAAAAACCTTTAGAATCCAATAAAGAAGAAAAAAATATTGTCTCCACGTCTGAATCTTCATATCCAATATATATGTGGTTTGATGAAGGAACAATTTATTGGTGGAGTGAGGATAAAACACCATCGTTAAATAAAGATGCTAAAAATTCATTTACTAATTTAAATGAATTAAAAGATATAACAGGTATAAAACATTTTGATACCTCAGTAACAGAGAATATGGCAGATTTATTGTCATTTGCTTACTCTTTGGTTAGCGTTGATGAATTAACGAATTGGAACACCTCCAATGTAACATCCTTAAGAAGATTATTTATACATAATCACGACTTAGCAAGTGTTGAAGGCGTTAAGAATTGGGACGTAAGAAAAGTTGTTGATATGGGACAAGTGTTTAATAGTTGTTATTCATTAGAAGAAGTTGATTTATCTAATTGGGAAACTAACTCGGTAGAAAATTTGCAAACAACATTTGGAATGTGGGAATTTAATGGAAATCCCTATTATAATAGTAAATTGAAAAGAATCATAATTTCTAATAAATTTAATACAAGTAAAGTGATTCAAATGTATGGTTTATTTGCTAATAATCTTAATATAGAAGATTATAGCTTTCTAAAACTAATAGATACTTCTAAAACTACAAATATTGGGCAAATGTTTCAACTTACCAATTTTAAAGACTTAAAATATATAAAAGATTGGGACGTTTCAAAAGTTGAAACAATGAATGGATTATTCAATAGTAATGAATATGTTGAATCTTTATCAGGTTTAGAAAACTGGGATGTTTCTAGTGTCACAAACTACAATCAATTATTTTATAAAGCATCTTCACTAGTAGATGCCTCCGCTATAAATGATTGGAACATTAATTCTAATGCATCATTTACTAACATGTTTTATGACGTTCAAACTCATCCTGAATTTTCAAAAGTTTTAGGAACATGGAATAATAAAGGAACTTTCATTCCAGGAACGTAAGAAAAACCATTAGAAAGGAAGTAATAATATGACAAGAAGAAAAGGAAGAAAACAAAGAAGAAAAATAATAACAGCTATACTAATAGTATTACTTGCTATTGCTTTAATTCTTTATCTAAATATAAATAACAAATATACTAATAAAAACATATTAAAAGAAGAAAAAACATTAATTGCTAAACAAACTAAGTTAGAAGAAGGTTTTAAAATAAAAGGTTATACTCTAGAAACACCTAATATTATTTTAAATCCTTATGATAATTCTCCATTAACAGCTCTTGTACTATTTGAAACTAATAAAGAAGTACAAGCCAAAGTAACCATTCATGGTAAAGATAAATTATCAACTATTTCTCATACAGAAACAAACAAAACAAAAGAGCATTACATAGAAGTATTAGGTTTATATCCAGATAAACTAAATAAAGTAACAATAGAATACCAAGATGATGAAGGTATACATAAAAAAGATTTAGATATTAAAACTGAAAAACTACCTGATGATTTCGTAATAGCTACCAGTGTAAAAGCCGATAAAACAAAATTAGATGAAAGCTTTTATTTCTTTTCACCAGCATCACGTGGGTATACAAGTGCTTATGACGTAAACGGAGATGTTAGATGGTACTTATCTAATAATGCTGTATGGCGTATTAAAAGACTTGCTAATGGTCATTTAATGACTAGTACCGAAAGATTAATTAATTTCCCATATTATATGACAGGTTTATATGAAATGG
>CACXFY010000139.1 GCA_902767005.1 uncultured Erysipelotrichaceae bacterium | reverse complement strand
TTATCTATTACTCGAAGTGTATGTTCAAATACATCATAAGGATGCCATACTGTTTTTTGATCAAAATCATATGTTTGTTGTATTTCAGGAATAAGTTTAGCTAATTCTTCTTTTCTATTTCTTAATTCTATACTTGGTTTATTACTTAATAGTATTTTTTGTAATTCAATGTAATCCATATTATTCCTCCGTCAACACACTAGTATAGCACAATTATTAGTATTTGAAACAAAAAAGAAAAGTATTTACTTTTCTCTTATTTTTTATCAGTTAATTTACCAATTACTAATTGATATTTATCTTTAGATGTTACATCTAAATTACATGTTTGAAGTATTATTACTTTAGAATTATCATCTAATTCCATATCAATATTATACATAGATTTATTTTTTAATTTATATAAATGATCTTTATAAGATAAACCATTAAAATCATTAATATTTACATAATCAAAGTCTATTCCTTCGAAGTATGATGAAAAGATACTATATGTATATTTATTATTTTCTGTATATAGATAAATATCTTTATGTTGTTTATAATACTCTTCTTTTTGATAAGGTATTAATTCATTAAATGGCAAACCTTCTTCTTTACCAGAATGACCATAGATTAATATCTTTCTATCTTCAATATTAGTTCTATAATCCATGAATAATGTACCACGTACATCTTCTTCTTTTAATAAATCATGATTTAAATAGTAATCATTATCTTTAGTTTTTACAATAGGAAAAGATATAATATTAGGTATTTCTATATAAGCAATAATATCTTTATTATTATACTTTTCTTGCAGTTTTTTAATATCTACTTTATCTTCTTCTTTGATATTAGTTTCTATCCTTTTTATTTCTTTTACTAAGTTCTTTTCTTCATGGTAAGCAAAGAAACTAATAAATAGTAAGAACAATGTAAAACTTAATAATACTTTAGTACTAATTAGTCTATCTATTCTTTCAACCATACTCCCACTTCCAATGTCGTATATTATATCATAAAAAGAGACTTTTAACAATATAAAGTCTCTTTTTAATTACTTAGTAGATTGTATTTGTTTTATTTTTTCACTTGCTGTTTTGACAGTTTTCATATCTGGTTTCATAGTCCAAGTATCTTGAGTACCTAAATGACCTATTCCAATACTATCTGTTCCATCTACTGATTGTTCTATTATTTCGTATTTATTACCATCTAATACTGATTTAAATAGATTAGTAATTACTTTTTTATTCATATCTGTTTCATATAGACCATCAAAAGAATTTAAAACTGAATTATAATTCTTTAATGTTGAAATAGACGCTACTTTTTTACCTATAGAAATGGCTATTTTACGGCAATTAACTTGTCTAGCTCTATCTCTACCAGGTAAAGCCATTCTCTCTCTAGCAATAGCTAATATTTCTATTCCACTATATGTTTTACAACCTTTAGTAACATGTAATTTTTCTCCTTTAGTATCATCATATGTTCCTTTTACTAAAGCATGATCAGTAATAAAATCATAATCAGAACAGAATTCTATACCACCTAGTTTATCAACTACATCAACTAAATTATTAGTATTTAGATTTACTGTGTAATCTATTTCTATATCAAATAGTTTTTCTAAAGACTCTTTTGATACTTCTGAATCTAATGAACCAAGTGCCATTAAAGTATCTTTCATATTATAAGCAGGAACATCAATATAGTAATCTCTTGGTATAGATGTTAATACTACTTGATGTGTTTTAGTATTTACAGTTACTAGCATATTAAAGTCTCTCATAATACCAGTAAAATCTAATCCAGCTATATAAATATTATAAACATCTTTAATCTTGTCGTTTCTTTGTACTATTTCTGATACAGTAAATTCTTTAATTATTTTAAAATCTTCTTTATGTAATAAATTAGATGATTCAAATAAATATTCATAATTACCTTCAGCAATTAATAAATATTCACTATTAGTCTTTCTAATTTGCCATAGAGATCCAGATACATTATCAGTATCTTTAAAATTATAATCTCCTAAAGTTTCTTTAGCTTTGTCTATACTTCTACTATATTTATAATAATAAATAGTTGTATCTTTAGTAAAAGATTTAGTACTTTCTGTTTTATCATTGGAACTTGCGACTACGTAGTATTTAGTATTAATAGTATAAGTACCAGTGAAGCCATTATTTATAAACTTATTAGTATTATGTAAATAATAAGAAGCTATTAAATTACCAATAATACTTAATACAAATATAATTATTCCAAGTATTTTTAGTTTTTTATAATGATGTTTTTTTAGATTTACTAAGATAAATGGTATTATTAATATTAGTAATTCTAGACCAATAAGTATAAATAAATACTTATTAGGTAAAATATTTAAGTCTATAGTTATATAGATTGTTAGGATGGCTAAAACAAGAGCTATAACTCCTATTAAATTTCTTGATAATCTTCTTAATTTCATTGTGTGTCATCTCCTATTATATTTTTATTTTATCATATTAGATAATTGTTTTAAAGTCGTAAACTTGCATTTTTTGTATACTTATATTATAAT
>CACXFY010000138.1 GCA_902767005.1 uncultured Erysipelotrichaceae bacterium | reverse complement strand
TTAGTTGCATAAGATATAAAAGTTGTTATAAATTCATTCATCTCAATCTCTCCTTTTTAGTTTAATATCGTGTCTCAACGGCTTTATATAATACCATAAAAAGTTAATTTTGTCTATTGTTTTTATATAATTTCATCATTTATTATCTTTAAAAAGTTATTTTCTAATAGATCTGAAGTATACTTTTTATCTTTTAAAAACCATTTTAGTTTCTTTTTTAATTTTTTAATTCTATAATCTGTACTTGGTCTATGTATATCACTAGCAAGTATATGTATTTTCTTTTCTTTTAATAATTTCTTTAATGTTTTTTTAGAGTCTTCTCCATATTTTCCAAATAATGATAGATAATTACCTTGTAATACACATCCCATATCTATAAATACATTTAGTTTACTTAAATCATCTTGTACATAATCATATCTTTCTGGATGAGCAAGTATCGGTATATATCCATGTCTTATTAAATCAAATATCATTTTTTCACTATTTGTATTTTCAAAATGCATTGGTAATTCTACTAATACATATTTAGTATTATTAATAGTAGATATTTCATCATTACTTATTAATTTAGAAATATCTTTATCTATCATTACTTCATTACCTAAGTATAAATTAATATTTATTTTTTCTTTTTTTAATTCTTTTTGTAATTCTACTAAGATTTTCTTCTTATTCTTATTATTACAATTATATTTAGATTTATTTATATAATGTGGAGTTAATACTATATCAGTAATACCATTAGAATAAGCATTCTTTAATATTTCTATACTTTGTTCTAATGATTTAGATCCATCATCTATTCCATACATTATATGACAATGTATATCTCTCATTATTAATACCCATAATAATATGAAGATTTCTTAGCAGTTGCTTTATTTAGAATTACTCCAGTTATTTTAGCATTTACTTTTTCCATACTCTTTTGTACTTCTTTTAGTGATTCCATCTTAGTCTTTTTAATAGTAGTTACTACTATATTAGCATCACTATATCTAGTCATTACTAAGGCATCAGATAATCCTAATACTGGAGGACAATCTAGAATAATAATGTCAAATATTGATTTTAATAAATCAATTAATTCTTTATTTTTAGAACTTGATAATAATTCTATTGGATTTGGTGGAGTTGGACCATTAGGTATTAAGAATACATTTTTAATAAAAGTCTTCTCCACATACTCTTTTATATTTGCATCTTTATTATAATTTAATATTAAGTTTGAATAACCTTTAGTAGCATCTTTAGGTATTTCAAATATCTTATGTTGTCTTCCTTTTCTTAAGTCACAATCTATTATTAATACTTTTTTACCATCTTGAGCATATGCAGTAGCTAGATTAGCTGTTGTAAAACTCTTACCATCACCTGGTTCAGGTGAAGTAACTAATAATACTTGTAGTTCTTTATTAATAGATGAGAACTGTAAATTAGTTCTTATTGATCTAATTGACTCAGAATAAGTAGATTTAGGATCATTATTAACAATAATTTGTTTTAATTCTGTTTTCTTAGCCATTATTTATCACCTACCTTAGGAACAATACCAAGTAAGGTTAAACCTAACTTCTCTTCTACGTCTTCACTTGTCTTAACTGATGTATCTAACATAAACATTAAGAAGATAATTCCACATCCTAGTATGATACCACCAGCAGTATATATTATTAATTCTTTTCTAATATTAATATTATATGGTCTTTCTGATAAAGATGCTTTTTCATATATATGTACATTATCTAATTTATAAATACTTGTTATCTCTTCTGAGAATACTTTAGCTAATTCATCTGAAATAATCTTTGCTTTATTATTATCTGGATCACTAACTCTTATACTAATAGTTTGAGTATTAGTAGTAGTAGATACAGATATTTTCTTAGTTAATGATTCTACTGTTTCATCTTTTAATTTTAAATTTGTTATTACTTTACCTACTATATCTCTACTTTTAATAATTTCAGTGTAAGTAGCAACTAAACTACTATTTAATTGGACATCTCCTTGAGTGATTCCAGTAGCGTTATTACTTTCACTTACTAATACTAACTTAGTAGTACTTTGATATAATGGTGTCTTAATAAATAACGAATATATATTTCCTAGTATAATTACTAATAATAAAGTAATTATTAATATGCTTAATTTAGACATAAAATAATTGAATAATTCTTTTAAGTTGATTTCTTCCACTTTTATGACCCCATTTCCTTATCTTATCTATGTTAATTATATCTTGTTTTACACTCACCGTCAACGAACAAAAACAGTGATTTTAATTGTCAAAATGTCAAAAAAAATACTGTTCAAAAAAACGAACAGTTATTTTTTGTTGAAATTACTTGGTTTTTTTGTTTGTCGTTGCCTTGTCTACTTCTTTAATTAACTTATCAATAGTATCTTTTCCTTTACTATTTTTGACATTTTTCTTAACTTCTTTTAAAAGTCCTTCTACTTTGTCCCCGGCTTGTTCTTTCTTTTTAGGATCTTTCATAATGCCTTCAGCTTGTTTTTTAATCTCTTTTACCAAATCCATACAAGTTCCTCCTATGGCCTGTATTATAACATTATTTTTATTAAATTAATAGAAAAATATTATTTTAACTAAATAAAGCATATAAAATAATTATTTATTATTATAGTTTTTTATTATTTATTAATAAAAACTCTTTATTGTTAATAATTGGTCATTTTACTTAATATTAATATTATGTTAGAGTTTGTAATCGACACATTTGAAATTCAAATGCTTCTCTCATCTTGGGGGTTCTCGAGAGGAGGTGTATATTATGACTTATAGAGAGAAATCTTTATATTTTATAATATTACTTTTATTTATTTTAGTCTTTGGATTAATTTATAAATAAAAAATGAGCATTTGAATCATCTGGATTCGAATGCTCTCCAAAAAACTGAGAAGCATTTGATACGGAAATCAAATGTGTCTTCTTGTTTTATTTATATCATATTTATTATTATTTAACAAGTTACTTTTTTTGTTTAATTACTATTTTATTTTCTTTATCTAAAGCAAAGTCTAATGACTTTGTTTTTGTATTTCTATTAGTAACAGTACTTACTTCTTTTAAGTTTATTCCTTCATCTATTACTAATAATTGATATACTTTTTC
>CACXFY010000137.1 GCA_902767005.1 uncultured Erysipelotrichaceae bacterium | reverse complement strand
TGTGTTTTACTGCTAGTATATCTTTTATGAGTAGAACTTGTTCTACTAGGTCTTCTTCCTTTTATATCTTTTTTTTGCATATTAGATACCTCCAATTAAGTCGTCTATTATTTTTAAGTAATCTATTCTTGGATTATAATTATCTTTAATTAAATATCCAACTTCTTTAAAATAAGATATTGGAATAGATTTTCTTTGGCTTGTATTAATAAAATTTACTAAATCTTTTGCTAATAAAAGGTATGTTTCATTTAATTTAGTAAATCTTACTATTAAAAAGGCTATTCCATTATGTCTATCTATATTTTCTAAATGTTTAATTTGATGAGCATGAATATTACTCAATGAAAAAGAAGTTCTATTAATGGTTTCTTTTGCTTCAAAATCAATATAATAACCTTTATATAGTCCATTATAGTCTGTTGTAGATGGAACAGTGAAAAATGCTTCTGTTATTACAGCTTTATCACGAGATGGATAATCTACTTTGGTTATTTTAATAGGAGTGGGTTTTTTATAGATAATGGCTTTATCAATACTTCTATAATATTCATTAGAAATATTGATATCATTTTCTAGACTCATTCCTCTATTGTCATAAGCAATATCTTTTTTATTTTTAGTATGATTTACTTCTTTTTTTATTCCATTTGGGTAATTCATCTAATCACCTTATATTATTATACTATATAATTTATTATTTTTCTATAAGTTTTATATATTTTGTTAGAGGTAATTTAATTGACAAATAATAGTAATAATGACATAATATTACTGTAAGGGATTGGTGATAAAATGTATCAAAATAAGATAACACTTATGCCTCAAGATATTTTAGAGAAAGAATTTAAAATAGATACTCGAGGATATCGTTTAAGAGAAGTAGATCAGTTTTTAGATACTATTATTGGCGATTATGAGCAATTTTTAAATATTATTAATAGTTTAGAGAAAGAAAAGTCTGATTTATTGGCTGAAATAGTTAATTTAAAACAGGAACTTAGAAATTCTAAATTAAATATGGAAGTTGCAAATAATAATACTAATAATGGTGAAGTTACTAATGTTGATATATTACGTAGATTATCTCAATTAGAAAAGATGGTTTACAATATGAGTGATAAGAAGGAAAACAATTAATATACGGCAAACGCTGGAGTTCTTGAGACTCTTGAGGAAAGTCCATGCTCTCACAGACTGCGATGTCTGTAGTGTTCGTGTCTAGGGAAAAAATAACCTAGAGTAGCTTAGGCTAACGGCGGATTAATTTCCTAAGTCTATGATATGGAAAAATCTGTAAAGTGCCGCAGTGACGATGTCTTTGGAAACAAAGAAGTGAAACGAGGTAAACCCCGCGAGAGAGAAATCCAAAATTGGTAGGAGAGTTCTAACAAAAGAAATGAATGGAGTTAGGGACCGAGTAATCGGTAGATAGATGTTTGTCGCCTTAATAGGTACAGAACATGGCTTATGTATATTATTTGTTTAATAAAGAGGTGTTGTATGAAGGAGATAGGTGAATATTTAAAGCGAACAAGAATTAAAAATGGCGTCAGTATTACAGAAGTAGCAGAAGACTTAGATTTTTCTACAACATTATTAGAAAATATAGAAAGTGGTAATGTAAGAGCTTTTAAGGATGTATATGAACTAAAGGACGCAATGAAGTTGTATGCTAAATATTTGGGTCTTGATTCTGAAAAAGTAGTAGATGAGTTTAATGGTTTTTTATTTCAACATACATCTAAAATATCTCTAGAAGATATTAAAGCTGCGCAAAAGAAACAAGAGGAAGCTAATGAAAAGAAAGTAAAATCACCTTATACTAAGGAATATAAAGAAAAAATTAATAAGATTCCTATAGTAGCAGTTGTTGTTGCTTTAATCATTCTGATTCTTTTTATATGGTTTATTTTAAGCAGAATTAATAAAGCTCCTACAAGAGTTGATGAGTTGATGCCTAATGTTATAGAAAGGAGTAGAATGTATGAATTTACCAACTAAACTAACTGTACTTAGACTTATTTTATCTGTAGTTGTAATTGCTATATTATGTATACCTTTTCATTTATTTGGATTTAAGTTTCCAGAGTATGATGTAAATGGTGTTATTTTATCATTACAATATATTTTAGCTGGAGTTTTCTTTGTAATTGCTAGTGTTACAGATTGGGCTGATGGTTATATAGCTAGAAAATATAACTTAGTTACTGATACTGGTAAGATGTTAGATGCTATTGCTGATAAAGTATTAGTAAACTCAGTATTAATTATTTTAGCTGCTCAAGGTTGTTTCCATGTAATTATTCCAGTTGTTATTGTACTTAGAGACATAGTAGTTAATGCTATTAAGATGGAAGCTGCTTCTAAAGGTAAAGTAGTAGCTGCTATTAAGAGTGGTAAGCTAAAGACTGCATGTTTAATGACAGGATTAGTACTTGTATTTATTAATAATATTCCATTTGAATTTATTAATATAAGAGTAGATCAATTCTTATTATATTTTGCAGTAATTATGTCTATTATTTCTGGTATACAATATTTTGTATTAAATAAAGAAATAATATTTGGAGAAAGCAAATAAAATAATTCAATAAAAAAATAAGTCAAAAAAACTCTTTTGTATAAAGAGTTTTTTATTTTTTAATAAAAAAAGAAGTGTAAAACATTAAAACAAACGTTCGAAAAAGTATTGACTTTTTAAATTAATGTATTATACAATTATTTTGTAAGTTATTTTCGAGGAGGATTTATGAAAGCAGTTAAAGAAAGTGATTCTAAAGATAAGGCTTTAGAACAGGTATTAAATGATATAGAAAAACAATTTGGTAAAGGTTCAATTATGAAGCTTGGTGAAAATAAACATATGAAAGTAGATGTTGTATCAAGTGGAATTTTATCATTAGATATTGCTTTAGGAGTAGGTGGATATCCTAAAGGTAGAATTATAGAAATATATGGCCCAGAGTCTTCTGGAAAAACTACTTTTGCTTTACAAGCGATTGCAGAACATCAAAAAGTAGGTGGAAGAGCAGCTTTTATTGATGCAGAACATGCTCTTGATCCAGTTTATGCAGAAAGACTTGGAGTTAATATTGATGAATTATTATTATCACAACCAGATAATGGGGAACAAGCACTAGAAATATGTGAAGCTT
>CACXFY010000136.1 GCA_902767005.1 uncultured Erysipelotrichaceae bacterium | reverse complement strand
TCTATTATTAACAATAATTGTTAATTCTTATCTTCTAAAGTGTTCTACATCGTTTTGAAAATCTATTTGATCATCGACCATATCAGTATACATTTCAGTTGTTCCATAATCACTATCATCAATCATATTAGCTCTATACCATATCCTTTGTGGTCTATTATTATCATACTTATCTGTTTCCATACCGAATCTTGTCATTTCTTCGTCTAGTTTGGCATTATAAGCTGGATTATTATAATCACATCTCAGTATTAAAGTATATATAGTAGTAGCCAATTCTGGTTCTTCTAAATCATTTAAATCTAATACTCTTCTTACTAATGCATTAGCGTCACTACGTAAAGTACTCATATGATAATCTATTCTTTTAATATTATCATCTAGTAACTTATATTTTTTTAATAAATTCTCTACTAACAATTTATACCTCCTTTATTCTATTATCATTATAATACACTTCATTATATTTTTCTACCAAATAATATTATATTTATGTTATAATTATACATAGAATAGAGGTATGTATATGAAAGATGGAAAAAGAGGATTTTTTGTATTATTAGCGGTATTTATAGTGTTAGCTATGACACAAAGATTTGTTACTACTGCTGATGACGTTGTTAGAATGTTTGGACTAGTATCTACTTATATTGTTATCGTTGGTACAATAGTATATGGTATTGGTATATGGAGTCGTAACAAAGTTCTTAATTTTTTAGGTATAGGAGTAATTAGTGCTGGATATGTATATAGTATTTTCTTAGTAATTACTAAATATCCAAAGTTTTCTCCAGAATTAGGTTTTATGATCTATCTACTTGCCTTTGTTGCTTTTATAGTATCAATAATAATGCCAGATACTGTTAAATTACAAATTAATGAAGACGAAGCTGAAACAGTAGTTAATACTAATGAAGAAAAGAAAGAAATTGATAAAAGTAATGATGTAATATTTGGTGTTTATATTAGTGGTATCCCTAAGAGACCAGATTTATCTAAAAAGGTATGTGTACTTGGTTATGATAATGATAAGTTTTTATTATATATTACTAATGGTGATAAAGTTGAAACCTTTAAGATTAGTTATGGTATAGTTGATAGTATTACTTCTAGACAAAGAGTTGTTATGGAACAAAACGATGTTATTAATGAAGATGATACACAAGATAGACAAACATTAGCTAATGAAGTAATAAGTGTATTTGGTAATAATGTTGCGAATATGATAGTTAATGATATTAAAAAGACGGGTCCTAATGTTTCGTATAATGATCTATATGAATTAAATCTTAATTTTAAAGTTTTAGATGATGTTAAGAGATTAATTATTAATATTAATACTGATCCAACAGAGTTTATTAATAAGTTTAATAGTGTTGATAAGAGTAATACTACTGCTTTTGAAATAAGAGAAGTTGAAAATTTAGAAGAAGTAGTAGATGATACTCCACCTACTATTGATGTTACACAATTAGCTCAAACAGAAGAAATTAATAAAGCTATTAATGAAGAGTCTAATGATAATGATAATTTATTAAAAGAGGAAGAAGACAATACTGAAGAATTAATATAAAAAGATAGTCAATATTGACTATCTTTTTTTATCCGTGTCTACCTCCACCAGAAGAGTGTCCTCCACCAGATGATCCTCCTGATGAGAAGCCACCTCCTCCGCCACCTCCAGAACTACTAGATGTAGTATATGAAGTAGTATGAGTAGTTAAGAAATTATCTTGTTTTTTTGTATAATTCAAACTAGCTTTATTCATATAATGAAGAGCTTCTGTTTCTTTCTTGACCATTTTATTCTTACTTACTAATATACTTATAACAATAATACTAACTATTAATGATATAAGGAAAGCAATTCCATAAGGAGCTACATAATAAGCTCTAATAAATCCCATATCATCAACATATTTATTCTTCATAATAGTTGGTATATTCTTTGACATATAATAATCTGTTTTACTTATAAATAATGATAATCCACTATAGTAATTACCTTCATGTAAATCAGAATAAATTGAATCTAATATGTCATCATGTCTTGTTTGATCAAAATGTAATTGAGCTTTACCAAATGTATACATATCATAATATGGATCTATTTCATAAGTATTTCTAAATAGTACTATTCCATCATAATCTTTTATTTCTAAACCGAAATCATTATAATCATAAAAATCAGCAGCGAAATCTTCATTCATACTATCACTTGTATATGGTAATCTATATGTTACAATTATTAATTCTGTATTAT
>CACXFY010000135.1 GCA_902767005.1 uncultured Erysipelotrichaceae bacterium | reverse complement strand
CCAGATGAAGTTTCAACATTTTGAGTAGTTCCATCTGTTATAGTTGCATTAGAAATACCAGCTGCTGTTACAATATCTTCAAATATTGTACTGATAGCAGTTTCTAATTCACTTGTATCAGTGGCACTAAAATACTTATTATTTGTACCAGCTGTATTAGTTTGACCATTAGCTCCTCCTGGTCTAGTAGCATTATGTTGAGAATAATAGATTAAATCATCTAAATAATCAGCACTACCATAGGCACTTGTTTCACCAAACGCATAAACACCATATAATGTTGTATTTGCTTCTGCTGCTCCAGGTGTTGTGTAAGTAGCAATATCATGAGCTTCATCAGTTGCTTGTCTATAAAATCTTATAAAGCCATCTTCTCCTGCCCCTTGATTACCAGCATTTGTATCACTTCTTGTTGGTGCTCCATCTGTCATAAATATAACATAAGTTGGATCTGAGTCAGCTGTTGCTAAAACCTCTAATCCTTTCTTCAAACCAGCTTCCCAGTTTGTTCCAGTAGCATATCTTAGTCTGTTTTGATTATTTGGATTATTTGGATATAATCTCTTAGTTATATCATTTTTTGTAGAAGTCCAAGATTGAACCTCTGTAGCTGAAGAATTAAAAGTTACTAAAGCCATTTGAATATTTGATGGTTTAGTAGCACTCTGATATTCAAACAAGTCATCAGTAAAAGTATCAAGAACCGTTTCAGCTGCATGGGCTCTAGTTACTCCTGTATTTCCGATTGTATAATTCATACTACTTGAAGTATCAAAGATAACAAGTACATTCAAATTAGATGCTTCTTTTGTAACAGTTGCATCTCCTGTTACATCTAAAGATAATTTATATGTACCATTTTCATTATCTTTAATATCTTTAGTATGTGCAGGAACTTGCCCAACACCAAAATAATCTCTCAACCCAATATAAGCAGATTTAATTGTGTTAAATCCACCTAAAAATAGGAATGTAAATATCAAAATAGCTACAAGAGATATTTTGACCTTCTTTTTTAATCTTCTTCGAACTTTCACTTTCATTTTCAACCATCTCCCCCAAGACAATATTAATAAATTTTACAAAAAGACCGCATAAGTCTACGTATTGACTATTTATAATAATCATTTGATTATTAAAAGTCAAATGAAAAAAGCAATTTTTATCATTTTTTCATAAAAATAATCCTAAAATTTAAAAAGTAACAAAAAAAAAGGCTACAAAAGCCTTATTTACGTTGGCTGCCCCAGTAAGATTCGAACTTACGCGTAATGGAGTCAGAGTCCACTGCCTTACCGCTTGGCTATGGGGCAATTAAATAATTACAATAGTCATTATAACACAAAAAAAAGAAATGAACTATCTCATTTCTTTAATTGCCATAGTAGCAGCATTTGCTCCATCACTACAAGCTGTTGTTAATTGTCTTAAATTCTTATCTCTAATATCTCCAGCAACATATATATGATCAATATTAGTATGGCAATCTTCTCTCGCAACAACAAATCCATTATCATCTGTTTTAATATCTTTTAATACATTATTATTTTCAGGTACTTTTCCTAGAGCTACAAATAATCCATCTATATTATAATTAGTAGTATTACCGCTCTTATCAAGTACTTCAATAAATTCTATTACTTTTTCTCCAACAATATTTTTAATAGTAGCATTATATATAAAATGAATATTATCTTTATTCTTTAATTTATTCTCAAATACTTCATTATCAAAACTACTCTTTTTATTAACAACATATACTTTTCTACATATATTACTTAAGTATTCAGCTTCTTCAAGTGCCACTTCATCAGTTCCATAAACACAAACATCTTTATCTTTATAAAAATTACCATCACAAGTAGCACAATAACTTAAACCTCTACCAACGAACTTATCTTCATTCTCTAAACCTGTTTTTTTATTATTAACTCCCATTGCTAAAATAATAGCTTTTGTCTTATAAGTATCATTATTAGTAGTAACACTTAAATCTTTAGTGTCAATACTAATAGCTTTATCAAATTTAAATTCAGCACCTAAGTCCTTTGCTTGTTCATATAAATTAGTCGCAAAATCTACTCCACTAATTTCCTTAAATCCAGGATAATTAACTATCTTATTAGTACTTATTATTTGTCCACCATAAGTTAAAGCTTCTAAAACTAATACTTTCTTTCTTGCTCTACAAGCATATATAGCAGCTGTTAATCCTGCTGGACCTGCTCCAATTATTACTATATCGTACATAATTCACCTACTTAATCATTCCTAGTATATCATCTTTACTTTTTAACCCAACACTTCTATTTATTTCTTTTCCATCTTTAAATGCTACAACACATGGAATTGAAAAAACACCATATTCTTTTGCTAAATCTTCAGCGTCATCTACATTGATTTTATATACTTTAACTTCTTTATCTATCTCATCCATAATTGGCCCTAGCATCTTACAAGGTCCACACCAATCAGCATAAAAATCTACAAGTACTGTTTCTTTATTCTTTAATACTTCTTTTTCAAAATCTTTTTCTTCTATAACTTTACTCATCTTAATCCTCCTTTAAACAATTAATTAACTTATATAAAGTATTATACAACATAATAGCTTCATCTTTATCTAAATTTAAACACTTACTTACACATTCAGGTATATCTCTACACTTATTCTTTAATTCTAATCCTGCCTTAGTAACTTTAATAATTAAATTTCTCTCATCAATACTACTTCTATTTCTTGTAATAAAACCTTTATCTTCTAATTTCTTTAATAATGGCGTCAAAGTACCACTATCTAAAAATATAATCTCACCAAGTTCTTTAACATTTACTTCTTCCTTTTCCCAAAGAACCATCATCGTAATATATTGTGTATATGTTAAATCATATTTATTTAATAATGGTGTATATCTTCTTACTATTTCTTTACTTGCTACATACAAAGGAAAACATAATTGATTTTCTAATTTTAAATTATCCAAGTAAATCTACTACCTTATCTTCTATCTCTTTACCAATAGTAGTAGGAGCAAATCTACTAACAACATTTCCTTCTCTATCAACTAAAAATTTAGTAAAATTCCATTTAATATCACCATCATTTTTACAAGTAGTACTAATCTTACTAAT
>CACXFY010000134.1 GCA_902767005.1 uncultured Erysipelotrichaceae bacterium | reverse complement strand
TTTAGAAGAAAATATTAAACCAGTTGCTATGATGCCATTAGGATATAGAGATAATATAGGACCAAGTCCACTACATAATCAAAGAAAAAATATAGAAGAAACAGTTACATATATTTAACAGTTTCTTTTTTTTTAATAATTATATATAATATGTATAAGGATAGAGAATATGATAAAGAAGTATACTTATAAGAAAAATAATTATAAATCTTTAATAAAAGTAATCTTTCCAAGCTTACTATTTTTAGTAATGATTTTTTCTTTGTTCTTTGTATCAAACAATTCAAAAGTAATAACTAGTTTAGCTAAAGTATTCTATGGAGATAATGAAATAGAATTAGATAATTGGGAAATATCAACAGTATTCTATGACTCATCAGTAAACAATGGAAATACACCATTAACAGAAATAAATTGGGATGCATCAAACGGAGGATACGACCGTGGTACTTCTAGAAGAATTACTGTACAAATAAATTATAAAAATACCAATAGTATACAAAATTATAATTTAAATGATATCAAGATACGTATACCTAACATTTTATTTTCACAAGATAATAATAATATAGAGTCATCTATTAATATTAGTGCCAACGATAACACACATTCTGGTTATGATTGGAATGTAAAAATGATGAACAAGTATGGCAATATAGCTAGTAATATCTTCACTACTCAATATTATTTATTTACAAATAATGTTATCTTTAGTGAGAGATCAAATTATGAGGGAAGTATACAAATTATTTATGTAATTACTCCAACAGCCGAAAAAGATTCTACTCAAAATTCAATAGGAACAATCGAGTTTACTGATACTTGCGAGCATACCATAAACGAAGAAATACATGCTACTTTGTATTCAACAAATGAAAATGATTCTATTAATTCGAATACAATAAATTTTTCTTACTATAGAGAATATATACATCCTTGGCATAAAAGTCAGATTTCACTAACTAAAACAGCTAATAAAATAAGAGCGATGGATCATTTAGAAAATTACAGCGATTATACTTGGGTGAATTATGAATTTAATGCCAAGGATTCAAAAAAAAGCGGTATTATAAAAACATCACATGAAACAATGCCTTATTATGAAAGAGGATTACTGGTAAAAGAATCAACAGCTACTTTAAAAGAAGTAATTCCTAAAAATTGTATAGTTTATGATTTGAATGGACATGTAATAGAGCCAACTTATACAAATGATACCGAAAGTACTTATATAATACCAGTAAAACCAATTAATGGATACAACAGCACTTATAATTTGAGTAATAAAATTGGATCTATTATTGTAGGATATCCCAAAACAGAGTTCAATGAACAAAATAACAATCTATTAATTAATAATGAAGTTCAGTTATATGGGGCCTATCAAACAGAAGATAATATAGAACTGATTGCTAGTAGCAATACTAACGTTAATCTTAATAACTTCTCATTTGGCTATTCTGGAAGTTTATATTCCTTGAGAAAAATAGAAAATGATACTACAAAAATGAAGTATCAAGATATAATCAATAACAGTGTACAAGCATCAAGTAGTTGGACACTTTATGCATCTGCAAAATATACAGGAAAAAAAATGAGAGTTAAGATTGGAGATGACTTATTATATTCAACAGCAAGCGATGGAAGTATTACGAAACTAAATGATAATGATTATTATTTCTCCAATATATATTTTTATAATCCTGAAAATGGATATGGCCAAAGACTAGAAACAGAAAAATATGATTGTGAATTATGGGTAAGATATGCCGGAGAAAATGACTATATAAAATATGATTCATTCAAAAATAAATCAAATTCATGGAGTTTATCTGAATTAGAAAATAAAGTTGTGGGATATTATATCATTATAAATGATTTAAAAGAATCTATTAATGAAGACTATAATATTATCCGAACTAGTACAAGATTTATAAAAGAAGATATTCCTTTAGAAGGAGATTTGTATAACTTTGGTTATTTACAAGTGTATTTAGAAGAAAATGATAATTATTTTTTGGTTAATGAACCAACAGTAGAAAGTTATAACAACTTGTTCACATATGATAACATAGCGGCTTATGACTTAGAAACATATGGCTCATATCTTCAAAGAAGTGTAGCAAATTCAAGTTGGGAATACTATACTGTACATAATATTGATTCGATGATGAAAGTTAGAAAATCTGCATCAGAAACAGTACAAAATCCATCAGAAGAAAAATACACTGGTAGTTTTTCTATTTCAGCAGACTTTTTAACT
This sequence comes from uncultured Erysipelotrichaceae bacterium, assembly GCA_902767005.1. The sequence continues at coordinate 3,274 of CACXFY010000134.1, read as the reverse complement.
CACTATACACTTAATGCGACATATGCTGAACAATATGGAGAAAAGGATGCAGTTAAGGGATTTGTTTTATATGATTTAGTACCCGAAGGAATTAAAGTTACATCGACAAGTGAGGATATTTTAAATTCTGAATATCTAGATACTTTCAGTGGAAAACTATATAGTCCATATACTAAAACAATTATTAATGATTCGGATTATCTTGAAGTAGCAAAAAGAAATACTATTGTTAACGTGTATAATAATTGGAAAGGTACTGGGAGAACACTGATCAAGATAAGCGTAGATTTAAGTGAATTTCCTGTAATCTTTAGCACTTATATACCGGATAAGCATGCCACAGCATTTAGGTATAATTATGAAATTAGTTATAATAATTATTTGGAACTTGGTTCAACATATACAAATAATTGCTATGGAGAATTTCTACACAAACAAGAAGGACAGAGTTATTATACGAATGGTAGCTCAAATCTTAATTATATGACATTAGATGATGGCAGTTTAGATTCTGATGCAATAGATATAAACGAAAATGGAATTAGTGATGAGTATTTGGCTGTGGAAAAGGATACGGCCATACTAAGAAATGCGGTGGCTACTTATCAAGACGTCCAAGTATCGGTTCAATCTGATTTGAGTAATTTTGATACAGGTAAGGTAGAAACTTCAAACGATAGTGAATATACTTACAAACTAAGAGCCCGTACTGGGACTAATGATGTCACTAATTTAGTAATCTATGATTCATTAGAAAACTATGCTAAAGATCCTAACATGGAGTTTATTGAAGCGTCAAAAGGTTATCATAAATGGAAAGGTGAGTTCTTAGGTATAGATACATCTTATGCTGAAAGTAAAGGCTATACTATCAGAACTTATTATTCAGAAAGTGATCAACCTGGTAGTCTAAAAGATGATAATAGTTGGCAATTATACACAAATAGTGTGGATAAAACTAAAGTAAAAAGTATAGCTTTTGAATACTTAGATGAGAATAATAATTCAGCTGTTCTACCAGCTAATTCTCTAACTTATGTCTTAATTAGAATGAAATCACCTAATGATGAAAATCTAAAAACACTTGCTTATAATGGATGTTGGACAGAGTGGAATGCTATCGACTCAGTAACAGGAAGACCAGTAGACTTTATAACTGGAATAAACTCTAATATTGTAAAAGTAGCGCTCCCTAATTCAGTAGAACCAATAGACATTGATTTAGAAATAAATAAGTATTGGAAAGATAATAATAGTATGAATCTTAGACCAAATACTATTAATATTCAAGTAGTACCAGATGGAGATATTACTAAAGCTATAGATGTACCTTTAGGTACTACTAATATAGATCCTAATAATTCTAATCATTGGAAAACTACTATCAGTGTTCCAAAATATGATCTAGATGGAAATACTATTGCCTATACATTACGAGAAGAAGAAACAATACTAGATAATGGATATAAATATACGCCAGAAGTAAATGATAATTCTATTACTAACACTCTAATGAAAGAAATAGAATTAAAGAAAATTTGGAAAGATAATAATAATAGTTATCTAACTAGACCAAGCAACGTAACATATAAGATTAAACAAAATAATTCTTTATATCAAGAAGTAACATTTACTGGAGATTATTCAACTAATGAATGGACTAAAACTATAACTGTTCCAGTATATGATGATAGTAATAGAGAATATAATTATTCTATAGAAGAAGTGAATGTAAATAATTATACTAGTAGTTGTGAAAATTATACTTGTACAAATACTTTATCTGGTAATGATACTCTAAATATTAAAAAGAATTGGGTAGATAATAATAATAGTTATAATACAAGACCAAGTAGTATTATGGTAAATGTATTACAAAATAATACAACATATAGAGGTATATCATTAACTAATAATAATAATTGGACAAATGCTATAACAGTACCAAAGTATGATTCAAACGGAGTGAAATATAACTATACAATAGAAGAAAATCAAATAGAAGAATATGGATTAGTAGAGTATAACCAAAATAATTATAATATTACTAATACATTAAAAACAAATATTAGTTTAACTATTACTAAAAATTGGATAGATGATAATAATAGTAATAATACAAGACCAGATGAATTAAAGATTACTTTACTACAAAATGATAATGAATATAGAGAATTAACATTAACTGGAAATACTAATACATGGACAACTACAATAGAAGTACCAAAATATGATAATAATCAAAGAAAGTGTTCTTATAGTATTAGAGAAATAACAGATAATCTTAATTCAGATTATAGTGATATCACTTATAGTGAAGAAGAATTAAGCGTTACTAATAAGTTAAATAAAAAACAAGATTTAATAATTAAGAAAAAATGGTTAGATCAAGATAATAAATATTTAACTAGACCAAGTAATGTAAGTATTAATGTCTTAAAAGATGGAGAGGTATATAGAACTATCGAATTAAGTGGAGATAGTAACATCTGGACTTATACTATAAATGATGTAGATGTTTATGATTCAAATGGTAGAAAATATATTTATACAATAGAAGAAACAGTATCATTAGACAAATATAAAAATATTACTTATGATCAAACAAATCTAGAAGTAACAAATGAATTAACTGAAGTACCAACAGTAACATTATACTTTACTGTCGTCAATGGTTATATTGATCCAAAAACTGGAGAAATGAGATATGATGACTTTGGTCTAAATGAAATAATGAAACAATATAATGTAAATCCAGAAGATGAATATATCTTTAAATTCGAATTACAAAATACAACAAGTGGAAAACTATATGAAGGAAAACTAAGTACAAAAGGTATATTAGAATTTGATGATTTACCATATGGAGAATATAAAGCAGTTGAAGGAGAAGACAAATTATTTAAATTTGTCGATATGTTAGAAATAGAAGAAGTAAACGGAGTAAAATTTGAAAAAAGAGGCAAAGAAGGATATATTACGATAGAACCAACAGGACAAAACATAATCTATGGAGCAAAAATAATAAATAAAATAGAAGCTCCAATAACAAATCCAAAAACAAGTGCTAAAGGCTTATTCTTATTGCTAACAATTTTAATAATTACTTTAATAAGTTTTATATTCATAAAGAAAAAGAAAGAATTATATAATTAATATAATTCTTTTTCTTGTTTTTTAATTAAAAAATAAGATATAATATTACAAATTAAGGAGGAGTAGTATGACTAGTATATTATTAATAATCATCATAGGTATAATCTTACTTGGTTAT
>CACXFY010000133.1 GCA_902767005.1 uncultured Erysipelotrichaceae bacterium | reverse complement strand
TTTAGTATTGAAAATGATGAAGTAAAAGGTCACTCAAGAATATTTAGCTATGGAAAACCATATGTAGGAGAATTAGATATAGTAGTTTCTGATTTGGGTGCTTATATCTTATCAATAGATTGTCCATATTCAGAAGACATGATAGAAATGGATATGCATTTACAAGAACCAGAAGAATTGCAATTAACAGAAAAAGAATTTGCTCATTTTTATCCTACATCAGAAGATAATTATTGTGGAACATTTCAAATTGCTTTTTCAGAAAAAGAAATGGATATCGTATTATCTAATGAAATAACTCCTAATAATTATTCAAAAAATGATCGTGTTGAATACTATTATAAAGATGATGAATTAATATATATAAGAGTAAAAGATTTAACAGAAGAAGAATATAATAAATTAAAAAGTCAAAAAAAAAATGATCTAACTGAAATAGATATAAATGGTATTATTAAAGATATTGAAGAAAAAGAACAAATAAAAATAATCCACGCTACTCTAATAGGAAGTAGAGGTTGGGGTTATGATGATAAGAATAGCGATATAGATATAAGATTTATATATATAAGAAAACCAGAAGATTATATAAGAATTGATAAGAAAGAAAATAATATATCTTATCCAATTAATAATAAAGAAGATGTTTTAGGATATGATTTAGAAAGAGCCTTATATTTAATATGTCAACAAAACCCAACTATGTATGAAATAATCAACTCAGATAATATTGTTGCCGAAAACAGTATTATTAAGAAATTAAAAGATTTTTCTGAAGAAATATTAAATGTAGATAAAATATCATTTATATATAAAAGATTAATTGATGAAAGAATTGAATTATTAAAATCTGGTAAGAGTGACAGTATAAAAATATATATTTATATAATAAGAATGCTAGGTATTATTAATTATTTACAAGAAAAGAATAGTTTTCCAACATGTAATAAAGAAAGTGTTTTCAGTACAGAAAACAATAGAGAATTAAAACAATACTTTGATAGATTAATTGAATTAAAACACCAAGGCGTATCAAAAGTAAAATACTCAGATCAAATAATAAATGTTGTTAATAGTTATTTAGAAAAGTATCAACTAGATGCTTTTAAAGAAAATGACAATAATTCATTAAAGAATAAAGAAAAGGCCAACTCATTATTATTTGATAGTATTATTAATGATAAAGAAGAAACTAATAAAACTAGATAGGAGAATATTATGCAAATTACAGTTCCAAAAGAAATAAGACAAATTATTGATAATATTAATTCTTTAGGCTATGAAGCATATTTAATAGGTGGAGCTGTAAGAGATATGATATTAAATATACCTAGTAATGATTATGATCTATGTACTAATATGCCATTAGACCAAGTAAAAGAACTATTACCTGGATTTAAACTAATGAAAGAGAATAATCATCGCAATACTGGTATCATAAAGATAAATAGTCAAGAAATAGAAATATCTTCTTTTCATGGAAAAACTATTGAAGAAGATTTGTTTAAAAGAGATTTTACTATTAATGCCATAGCTTGTGATAAAGATGGTAATCTAATCGATCCTTATAATGGAGTAGAAGATATAAAGAATAAAACTATATCTTTAGTAGATAAATCTGGTAGTGGAATAGATATTGATCCATTAAGAATATTAAGAGCACTACGTTTTCAAGCTATATACGATTTCTCTATCGATGAGGATACAAAACAAGTAATGACTTCTAAAGTAGAATTACTAGATAATGTTGCGGTAGAAAGAATATATAATGAGTTGATAAAAATATTAACTAGTGCTAATCCAAGTAAAACAATAAGAGATAATAAAGAAACATTCTGTGCTTTAATTAAAGAATTATATATAACAGTTGGCTTTAAGCAAAATAATCCCTATCATATATATGATGTCTTTGAACACACATTAAAAGTATTAGAGAATACACCTAATAATAAATACCTTCGTTTAGCAGCCCTATTTCATGATATAGGTAAACCAGCTACATATACAGAAGATGAAAAAGGTATAGGTCATTTCTTTGGACATGAATTTATTAGTGCCAAATTATTTTTGGATTTTGCTAAAAAGTATAAAATAGATAAAAAAACTACTGCATTAGTAAGAAAACTAATAATAGATCATGATAGAACTATGAGCGTAAAGCCAACTAAAATTAATTATTTTATTAAAGAAAATGGAATAGAATATGTAGATTTATTATATTCTCTAAAAGAAGCAGATATTCGAGGTCAAAATCCAGATTGGATAGAAAAAAGAGTATTAGAACTAAATAAAGAAAAAGAAATGTATCATACTCAATTAGATAAAAAAATACCATTAAGAGTAAGTGACTTAAAGATTAATGGTAACAAATTAAAGGAACTTGGTATTGAAGGAAAACAAATAGGAATAGTTCTAAAAGCTATACATGAAAAGGTATTAGCTGAAGAATTAGAAAATGAAGAAAACGTTCTTGAAGATTATGCTAAAAAGAAAAGATAAGAGATTAGTAAAAACTAATTTCTTTTTTTTAATGATAATTGTAAAAATTTGTCTATTATTTCTCAAAAAGACTTGTAAAGATATAGAAAAAATTATACAATTATATCATAAGGATAGGGTTCGGTATAAGGATTGAACAGTATTCTTAATAAAAAATAGGAGGTGAAATAAGAATATGTCACAAATTCACGTAGATGAAGCATCTTTAAATGATTTAAAGAACGCATTAGCTACAGCAGGAGAATCTTATAAAAATAATCTTGCTAGATTAACTAATTTAGTAAATGAAATCACTAGTGGTGATATTCAAGGAGACCCAGCAACTGATTTATTACAAAAATATCAAGCTAAGGAAGGTACTTTCAAGAAATTAGCTGAAACAATTGATGAAGCTGAAGGTTATATGGGTATGCAAACTACTAAGTTCGGCAATATGATTGGCGAATTAAAGACTGATATGAAATAATTTAAGGAAAGGAAGTTAAATATATGAATATTACAATTAATCCAGGTGCAGCTACTGACGACGCTGCTCAAATAGATCAAATCGTATCTACTATGCAAGAAGATATGGAAACTCTTGATACTGCATTTAAGAGAAATATTCCAGATGGAGTTCAAACTACTTGGTCAGAAACAGTAATAAACAATTGGACAAATTATTATGGTTCAGACATTCCAAGTGCTATGGAAGGAATGAAATTATCTGCTACTAACTTACGTAAAGCAGTTGAACAAGCATTAGCTTACGATCAAGAAAGAGGTTAAAAAAAAGATACATTGCTTTATGCAATGTATAGTAAATAGAGAAGTAAGTAGAGAATAAGTAATTTCTCTATTTACTATACAGTACATAAAAAGGAGAGTGAAAAAATGGCAGTAGGCGAAGTACCACACAACTATAGTGGGATTGGTTATAAAAAAGATAAAGACGGAAATGACACAGCTGAAGAAACTGTTGTTGCCGGACCAGAACCTGCAAAAAATGCTAATTCTTATGTAGATCCTGCTAAAGTAGCAAAAGCTATACAAAACTTAAAAGACGTAACAGTAGGCGAAGATGGAAACATTACTGCAATAAAAACAAAGGTTGAGACAGTAGCTGTAGATGCAGACGGAAGTATGTTAAGTGTTGAAGATGCTACAATGGAACCAATTATTTCAGATCTTGCTGGTCAAATAGGAGGCATTGGAGCAAGTCTAGAACCTGGATTTGAAGAAATTCAAGATTTTGCACAAAAAGAGCATGATAAGAAGCAACTTGAATATAATGAAGAAAAGAAAGCAGAAATGTCAACAAAAAATGGAGCACATAGAGCACGAGATGATGGCGCTGCTTCAGGAAATTAGGAAAGGGGACTAGACAATGAATTGGGAGAAATATTTACCAGGACATGGCTTTTGGACTGGACACTCATCACTATATAAAGATAGTAATAAAGTTGAATATGTCAAAGGCCAAGTTAATGATATAAAAAGTTCAGTTTCAGGTGCTAGAGCAGATGCCCAAGCTGCATTGGGTGAATTAAATGCTGCTTTATCTCAAACTGGATTCCAAGTTAGTTCAGATGCTCTAGATGGAGTTTATGAATGGTTAGAATCGTCACTTGGAACACTTAATCAACAAATAGAAGCAAAAGAAAAAGGTGCCGATGAATATGCTAAACAAACTTCAGAACATCCATTCTTAACAGGAGTAGCAACATTTGGTATGGTTGCAACTAGTGTAGGAGAAGGATTTGTATCAGCATTTGAAGACGTAGGTGATGGTGTTGCAACCATTACTGCTGGTTGGGGATCAATGGCAACAGATGCTTTAGGAATAACTCATGGTGCTAATGAAAAAGTATCAGCATTTATTGAAAGAGATTTATCTCATGAAGCATTCCATGCTGTTAGAGAAGCAACTGGAATCAATCAATTCAGTGCTATAACTGAAGATAGTGGATTAGCTGGACTAGCTAAGACAGCCGGAGTAGCTGGAGGATACCTTACAATGGGTGGTTGGCTATCTGGTGTCGGAGAAGGATTATCTACTGTTGGTAATGGTGGAAAATTCGTACAAGGAACAGCTAAATTACTTAGCTCAACTACAAGAGCTAATACTGTAATTGCCGCTCTAGGTGGTTATGGTAGTGGAATGGAAAATGAATTACAATCAGGAAAAGACTTCCTTGGAGCTCAAGGAGGTGCCTTAAAACAATCTGCTTTCCAAGCTGGAACAGCTTATGCAATGGGTAAATTAGGAGAATATGGACAAAAGAAGATAGCTATTAAAGAAGCTCAAGCTGCTGCTGATCAAGCTGATGATGCTGCAAGAGTAGCAAAAGAGGCATTTGATAAAGCCGATGATGCTGTTGGACAAGCTAAAAAAGTAGTCGATAAAGCCGATGATGCATTTAGATCTGCATCAGATGATGTTACAAAATATGGTAAAGACATGGTTAACCCAGAGTATACTAAGGGAATGCAAGATGTTGCAGCTAATAACTATGAAAAAGCATTAGATGCTCAAGTAGCTGCAAGAACTGAACAAGAAGCTGCTAAGACAGCATATAAGACAGCAGCTGAAGAAGCTAATGCCTTAAGAAATCCATATGCGGAAGCTGCTAAGAATGCAACAGATGCTGCAGACGATTTAGCTAAAGTTAAAAATGCTAAGTTATCTGATTTCCAAGGATATAATGATCCTATTAGTAAACAAGCTAGAAAATCTGGTGAAGTATTCGGAGAAAGATTAGGAAATAATATTGGAACAGAAGCAGTAACTGGTGGTGGAGTAAAAGGATTCTTAAAGAATACTGCTAATACTACAAAAGCAGTTGCTAAAACAAATTATGAAACAGCAAAAGAGGGTCTTAAGGATGCCTTTACAAAAACTGCAGAAGATGGTTCAAGAAAATTTGCACCAACTAAGGTAGTAACTACACCACTAAAAACAGCAGTGGATGTTACAGTAAAACAACCTCTTTCATTAGTAAAAGATGGAACAAGAGGTTTAACTACATCAGGTGGTACTACAGTACTAAGAGATGTTATTGGAGCTGGAGCTGGAACGGGTGTTACTCTACATAACACACGTGCTACAGAAACATTCCAATCTAGACAATTACTTGAAGAACAAGCTGGTGGTAAACTAAAAGATCAAACACCAGTTACTGATACAGATGGTGATGATAAAGGCTATCGTAGACCTAATAAGGGCGGTGACGATGAAAAAGCTGAAGGTCAATTCAATGATGATGATGGTAAGAAAGATGATGACACTGGAGATACTCCTAAAGATCCAGGTGGAAATCCAGGAGGACCAAGTGGCCCAGGTGGACCAAGTGGTGGACCAAGTGGAAACGATGGTGGAGGTCCTGGAAATTACCGTAAAACAGATGATTCAAAACCTGATACTAAGACTCCAGACACTACAACACCTGATACAACAACACCTGATTATCAAACTCCAGACACAACAACACCTGATCCAACAAATCCAAGTACAACAAATCCTGATACACCAGGAACAACACCAGGTACAACTCCAGGAACTACTCCAGGAACAACACCTGATACACCAAAACCAAATGCTGTAATAAATAACCCAGGAAGTACTAATAACGGTGGAACAGTTCATACTGGTGGAGGATATACTGGTGGAGGTAACTATACCGCAACAGATCCAGTTGGTACTGATACAACTGATGGAGTAGCAGGAATTGATGATATAGATGGTCTTCTAGATGGTACTGA
>CACXFY010000132.1 GCA_902767005.1 uncultured Erysipelotrichaceae bacterium | reverse complement strand
TAAGAATCTATATAATTATCTGTGACATAATCATCATATATTTCACGAACCATGTTTCAATATATGTTTTCATAACTGAATCATTTGTAATAACATCATCTGCATACAACATTTCATTTAGTAAATCTTCATCTTATTATTTTTTATATTATAATACAATTATATCTAGTAATTTGTTAATAAAACAAACACTTCTAGAATAATGTATTGATAATATGTAAAATAATATAATATTAGTAAGTTTATCAATAATAAACAAAAAGAGAAATTTCTTTCAATTTTCTCTTTTTTATTATATAATAAGAACTATGTTATTAATTATACGTTAAAAACAGACTAATAAAAAGAAAGAGATGATTTAAAATGAAAAAAGAATTTCCAATAAAATATGCTTTATTATCAGCAAAAGAATCTGTTTATGAAAATGGAAGAGAATATGCAAATCATGCCTGTTATATAGTATCTAAAGCTTTTGTAGAAGAACAATATCAAAATAAAACAAACAATGGTACTATTAAGACAACATATAAAGTATGTTTTCCACATACCGTAAAAGATGGAAGAATTAATTATTTAAGAAAGGATCCAGAATCACCTCTAGCAAGAGATAATGAATTTATAGTATCAAAATTATTTGATGATTATGCAGAAGCCAAGAAAGAATTTGATTTATTAAATCTATTTGTACCGCTTGATAAATTAAATGCATATGAAAATATAGAATTAGAAATATTAGAATTAACTAAAGATTTAGAAACAGATACTGAAAAGAGTAAAGATAAACAAAAGATTAAGGAGAATAATGAATATGGAAAGAGAATATAGTAGAAGAGATTTTTTAAAAATTGCTGGTGCTGGAGTAGCTAGTATTGCATTAGGCAGTAATTTAGTAGGATGCAGTGAACAAAAAGAAGACAAAATAGATAAAGAACAATTAAGCGAATATCATGTATTTAAACAATTAGATGAAGAAAATGGATTAGATTCATATCTAATTATTAGAGAACAAAGATATTTAGATAATTATATGTACTTATTTCTAAATGTTGCAGAAGATAAATATTTCTATGATGGAGTATTTGTAACTTTAGAAGGTATAAATGAAGAAATGGATTTAGATAATGGGATAGATCATACTGAATTTGAACCTTTACTAATGCATTTTGATATGATTGACTTAGGTAATGCTAAAGACATCGTCGGAAAAGAATTTGGTAATAAAGATCAATATAAAGCAAGTGAAATAAGTAAAATATCTGCATTATTAAAAGAAAAAGAAAGCAATACAGAAAAAGTATATACAAAAAATTAATATAAAGTAGAAGTGATTCTACTTTTTTTCTTAATAAAAATAATGTTATAATTAAATACATAACTAATAGAAAAGGAATTGCAAAATGAAAAAAAGAGTAAATATATTTGGTTCAACAGGATCAATTGGAACAAGTACACTAAATATTATTAGAAACAACAAAAATCTATTTAAAGTTAATACTTTAGTAGCAGGTAATAATATTAATAGACTAATAGAACAAATAGAAGAATTTAAGCCAAAACATGTCTATATAAAAAGTAAAGATAATTATTTATTATTAAAAGAAAAATATAAAGATCTAGATATTTATTATGGTACCAAAGGTATAAATAATATATCATCATTAGATGATTACGATATAGGCGTATCTGCCTTAGTCGGTATAGCTGGATTAAAACCAACATACAACATGATAAAAAAAGGAAAGACAATACTTCTAGCTAATAAAGAAGTATTAGTTACTGGTGGAGAATTAATAATAAAAGCTAGTAAAAAGTATAATGCAAAACTAATACCAGTTGATAGTGAGCATAGTGCTATAATGCAATGCTTAAATGGAGAAGACTCAAAAAAGATTAATAAAATACTTTTAACAGCATCAGGTGGTCCATTCTTTGATAAAGAAATAACTGATAAGATTACTCCTAAAGAGGCTCTAGGTCATCCTACATGGAAAATGGGTCCTAAAGTGACAATTGATTCATCTACAATGATGAATAAAGGTTTTGAAGTAATAGAAGCAAAATGGTTGTTTGATGTTGATGTAGATGATATTGAAGTAGTAGTTCAAAGACAAAGTTTAGTTCATTCTATGGTAGAGTTTAATGATGGAACAATTATGGCTAATATTGGACCTAAATCAATGGAAATACCTATTGCTTATGCATTAAACTATCCTAATAGATTATCTAATAACATAGAAAAATTAGATTTTTTCAAAATAAAGACAATAGAATTTTTTAAACCAGATTTAGATAAATTTAAATGTTTAAAGCTAGCTTTTGATGCCATAAAAAAAGGTCATAGTGCTCAAGTTGTATTAAATGCAGCAGACGAAGTATTAGTAGATTGCTTCTTAAAAGGAAAAATAAAGTATACAGATATACCTAAATATATTGAAATAATGTTAGAAAAACATAAATGTCTTACTCTTAATACTATAAATAAAATATTAGAATTAGATAAAGAAGTACGTACTGAATTAATCGAATTAATAAATAAAAATAAGACTACCTAGTAGTCTTTTATTATTAATGTGTAAGAGAAGAATATAAATATTGATTTATGTTTGAGATAACGATATACTTATTATATGATAATAGGAAGTGATAGAGTGAAAAAATATATTATGTTTATTGCAATAATTGCATTTGTTTTTCCTTTTACAGTTTTAGCAAATGAAATTGGAGACTTTAATAAGAGTATTAATGTATCTATAAATTGTGATCAATGTACTGATATTAATACTAAAGAAATTCACTTAAAATTGTATGCAGATGGTAAAGAGGTACAAGGTAAAGATCTAATTTTAAAGAAACAAAATAATTTTAAAGGAACATTTACTGATTTACCAATCTTTAAAGAAGACGATGTAACAGAAATAAATTATGTAGTTAAATTTTTAGAAGATGGAGAATATAGATCGTTTAGTAATGCAGATATTACTTTAAATAAAGTAAGAGCATCTAAATGGGTTTCAGTATCTCCTAATAATATTCAACCAGGTCATAAATATGTATTATTTACTGACAACTGGAACTATGCTGAAAATGGACATGGCAAATTTGCTGTACTAGGTTATAATATGTCATTAATCGAGTCAGACGCTACTGCTGATTATAAGATTATTAATGGAAAAAAATCATTATATTCTCTAACTATTGATCCATATCCAGAAGATATATGGACAGTATCTAAAGTTCCCAATACTGATTTATTATATGATGGATTTGAAAACTACTTAGTTTTTACTAATACTGAAAACAAGAGATTATCTTTAACAGGTTTTGATAAAGGTGATTGGATTGATTATGTATTCAGACAAACTAGTAAGTCAGATGGTTATAATGAATCAGAAAATTCTTGGTCAACAACAAAGGTAGAATTAACACCAATTGCAGAAGAAAAAGAAAGATTCTATTTATCTAGTCATAATATAATTAATGATAATGTTCGTGGTACTAGATATATAGGAGTAGATCACTTCTATGTTATAAAGCCACAGCAAGAAGTAGATTATGCTGCTCATTTTATAGCTTTTGAATATGTAGAAAATCAAGAAATAGAAGAAGTATATAATGTAAAAATAAACAGAGAAATATGTAATGAATTACAAGATGTAAGAAAGATTAAACTAACAAATAACGTTAATATTATAAATATTTTCCAAGATGTAGGTGACATTTCTAATATTGAATTCAGAATAACTGATCCTGAAATCATAAAAATAGAAAATGGTAAAATAGTACCATTAAAAATAGGTGAAACTGATGTAACCTTTAGATATGGTTATACTGATTATAGTCTACACGTTATAGTATATGATCTTGATAATCCTAAAACTAATATAAATACTTATATTATTATCATTCTATTATCATTATTAACTGCAACAATGATAGTATATGAAATATTAAGAAGTAAAAGGCTAAAATTACAAAATAAGGCTAGTTAATCTAGTCTTTTTTTTTTCATAAACCACATTAAAATTGACTATTTTGTCATTTTATGGTATAATGTGTAACAATTATGGGGGTTGATAGTATGGAAAGAATAATATCTTATAATGAGTTACCATGCTCTAAAGGTCAAACTATTTATTTTAGAATGGAAACTGATCCAAAACTATATGTTGCTTTATTATCTAAAGGTTATAAGCTAATTAATAATATTTCAGATTCAAATAATAAAACAATTTATATAACTGGTAGAAGACAAGATTATGCTTGTAGTAATACAAAAGATTATAAGAAAATTATTACTAGTCAAATTGAAGATTCATTAGAAGAAAGAAATATAACAAAGCCTATTACTCATGATTTTTCATATGATAAATTAATTAATTATGAGTATAAGATACCATTTGTATTAAAAAATGAAAGTATGAATGGTGGTAAAGAAAAATTCTTAATAGCTTGCGAAGAAGATTATGAAAACTTAATATCAGCATGTACTTATCTAATAAATTTTCTAGCTTTTAATTATGATAAAGAAGACATAAGATATAAAATTGATTATGAAAAGTACTTTACTGACAATTTTAAAATTCAGGAATACATAAAGACTCCAACTGAATACAACACGACAGTAAGATTATTAACAACACCATCTAATGAGTTATTATATGCATCATTAAAGTATAACAAACCAGAAGATTTAAAAGATGAAACATCATTATTAGGATCTCTATTACATAATGATTTCCCATTAAGTACTAAATCTATAGTATCCAATACATTATCTGGTGGAGAAAACTTATTAATAGGGGAAGATCATTATGATAGAAAACAAAAAGAATTGTTAAAAAGTCATAATATTGATTCAAATAACTTTGAAAAAGTAGTAGAAGCATCTAAAGAGGTTCATGAAGAATATCAATCAGAATTAGGAATAATTTGTGGTTTTGATTATATTTATGATAAAGAAAGAGATAATTGGTATTTACTAGAATTACATAGTAGACCAATGGTAGGAGATTACGCTAAAAGAAATGGATTACCATATAATACTAAAGAAGAAAGATTAACTGCCGAAGGACGTGTACGAGCAACATCTTTGTCATTAGTATTAAAAAAATAATATGATATAATTAATCTAGAGGTGATTAATAATGAATAATGAATTATTTAATAATTTATTACCAATAAAGACTGAAAGATTGACTATAAGAAAAATATCTAAAGAAGATGTAGAATTCTTATTAAAAACAGATAAACAAGAAACTACTCAATTATACATTGGTGGTATAAAAAATAAGAGCAAAGAAGATAGAGAATTATTTATAAATAACAAAATAAATAAGTTTGATTCT
>CACXFY010000131.1 GCA_902767005.1 uncultured Erysipelotrichaceae bacterium | reverse complement strand
CATTATGAATATTGGTATGATTATGATGCTCCGGTTAGTGCTCCAGTTATGCCATTTAAGTATTATTGTGAACTTGTTTGTGATACTTTAGCAGCTGGTATGACATATAATGGTAAGAAATGGGAATGTGATACACAATTAAAGTATTGGGAAAAAGTAAAGGCAAGAAATGGTAAATATATTAATCCTAAAATGGTAGAATTAATTTCTAAGACATATGAAGATGTAGCAGAAAAGGGAATAAAGAAAGTAGTTAATAAAAAGTATTTAAAAAAACTGTATGATAAGTATATAAATAGCAATAAAGATTGATTATTTCAACGATATGTGGTATAATATGTACACATATGGAGGAGAGATTAATATATGAGCAAGACTAGAAAAGTCATGCACGTAGAAGTTTTTGATTTTGATAGTGACACTATGGCTTATGCAAAAGATAGTGGAAAAAATCAATTTGGTTATAAGTATCGTACAGACTATGTACAAAATGGATCGGTTGTTAAAAGCAGTCCAGAAGTAAACAGTGTAGAAAGAGGTGCTTATTTCTATAATAAATTTGGTTTAAATATTAACCAATTAAATGGATTAAGAAGATTAGTAAAGAAGGCTCAAGGTAAGAAAACTATTTTTCCATTTACATGGGAAGATGGTCGTGTAGAAGCAGTTATTAGAGGAGGTTCTACAATTACTTATCAGGGTGAACATACTGAAGATTTTTACCAAAAAGTATTGAAAATCAAATAACAGTTTTATACTGTTATTTTTTTAGTTTATTAATTAGCACTCTATATTGACAAGTGCTAAAAAAAGAGTATAATTATTGTGAGAGGTGATAATATGTATGGTTATCCAGAAGAAAAAGAAGAAAATGTATTAGAAAAATATGGTAGGGATATTTGTAGTCTTGCTAAAGAAGGGAAGATTGATCCTGTTATTGGTAGAGATGAAGAAATAAGAAGTATTACAAGAGTATTATCTCGTAAGACTAAAAATAATCCGGTATTAATTGGTGAACCTGGTGTTGGTAAAACAGCTATTGTTGAAGGACTTGCTTTAAAAATAGTAAAAGGTGATGTGCCTAGTTCATTAAAAAATAAAACTATTTGGGAACTTGATATGGCGGCACTTGTTGCTGGTGCTAAGTTTCGTGGTGAATTTGAGGAAAGATTAAAAAATGTTTTAAATGAGATTAAGAAAAGTGAAGGAGACATTATTTTATTCATTGATGAGATTCATACGATAGTTGGTACTGGTAAAGCAGAAGGAGCAATGGATACATCTAATATTTTAAAACCAATGCTTGCTCGTGGAGAAATTCACGTTATAGGAGCAACAACATTAAATGAATATCGTATGTATATTGAAAAAGATGGAGCACTAGAAAGACGTTTTCAAAAAGTGAAAGTAGAAGAACCAAATGTAGAAGATACTATTACGATACTTAGAGGTCTGAAAGAGAGATTTGAAATACATCATGGAGTAACTATTCAAGATAAAGCTTTAATTAGTGCTGCTACATTATCTAATAGATATATTACGGATAGGTTTTTACCAGATAAAGCTATTGATTTAGTAGATGAAGCTTGTGCAACTATTAGAGTACAAATGGATTCTGTTCCTTTTGAATTAGATAATTTATCTAACAAAATAATGAAACTAGAAGTAGAAGCTCAAGCTCTTAGAAAAGAAAAAGATGAAGTTAGTGTTAAAAGATTAGAAAAGATTAATAATGACTTAGTTGGTTTAAAAGAAAAAGAAAAAGAATTAAGTGAGGCTTGGGAAAAAGAGAAGAACATTAATAAAGATATTAGTCGTAAAAAGAAAGAAATAGAAGATGCTAAATTTAGATTAGAACAAGCTGAAAATGAATATGATTTAGAGAATATGGCTATTTTAAAACATGGAGAAATACCTAAACTAGAAAAGGAATTAGCTGAGTTAAATAAGGTAGAGAAGAATAAGATACTTAGTGATACTGTTACTAGTG
This sequence comes from uncultured Erysipelotrichaceae bacterium, assembly GCA_902767005.1. Next base: position 871 of record CACXFY010000131.1, on the reverse strand, counting down.
ATGATATTGCGAGAATTATTGCGAAATGGACTAATATTCCAGTTACTAAGTTAATTGAATCAGAAAAAGAAAAGTTATTATCTCTAGAAGAGAATATGAAAAAACGTGTAATGGGACAAGATGAGGCTTTAAAACTTGTTAGTGATGCAGTTATTAGAAGTAGAAGTGGTATTAAAGATCCTAATAAGCCTATTGCTAGTTTCTTGTTCTTAGGACCAACTGGTGTTGGTAAGACTGAGGTTGCTAGAACATTAGCTTATGAGTTGTTTGATGATGAAAAGCATATGATTCGAATAGATATGAGTGAATATATGGAAAAGTTTAGTGTATCTAGACTTATTGGATCTCCACCAGGTTATGTTGGATATGAAGAAGGTGGACAATTAACTGAAGCTGTTAGACGTAATCCTTATAGTATTGTATTATTTGATGAAGTAGAAAAAGCTCATCCTGAGGTATTAAATCTATTATTACAAATACTTGATGATGGTCGTATTACTGATAGTAATGGTCGATTAGTAGATTTTAAAAATACTATTATTATAATGACTAGTAATCTTGGTAGTGAACATATATTAGAAGGTAATACTTCTATGGTTATGAGTGATGTCAGAGAACATTTTAGACCAGAATTTGTTAATAGAATAGATGAAGTGATTGTCTTTAATGCATTAAGTAGAGAAGCTATAGTAATGATACTTGATAAGATTATTAAAGATATTGAAGTTAGATTAAAAGATATTAATTTAAAGATTGAACTTAGTGAAGCTGCTAAAAGAGAATTTATTAATCAAGGATATGATATTAATTATGGAGCAAGACCACTTAAGAGATTAGTTAGTAGAACACTTGAGACTGATCTTTCTAAACT
>CACXFY010000130.1 GCA_902767005.1 uncultured Erysipelotrichaceae bacterium | reverse complement strand
TGCAAAGAAACGTGTAGGACGTGGACCAGGTAGTGGTCTTGGTAAAACAAGTGGTCGCGGACAAAAAGGACAAAAAGCACGTAGTGGAGCTAGTATCAATCCAGTATTTGAAGGTGGACAATTACCATTATATAGAAGAATACCTAAAAGAGGATTCTCTAATGCTAAATTCAAAACTAGATATGCAGTTATCAACTTAGGACAATTAAATGTCTTTGAAGATGGAACTGTAGTAACACCTGCTCTATTAAAAGATACTGGAATTATTAAAAACCAATTAGATGGAGTAAAAGTTCTAGGAAATGGAAAACTAGAAAAGAAATTAACAATTCAAGCATCTAAATTCTCAGTAAGTGCTGAAGAAAAGATTAAAGAGGCAGGAAGTAAAGCTGAGGTGATCTAAGATGTTTAAGAGTATGAAGCAATTATTCACTTCAACTAATAAAGACTTACGTCACAGAATTTACTTCACTCTTGGAGCTTTAACAATATTTATATTAGGTATTTCAATTAGAGTTCCAGGAACTGAAAACATAGAAAGTAGTATCGGATTTCTAGAACTACTTAATACGATGGGTGGAGGTGCATTAAAGAATTTCTCTATATTTGCACTAGGTGTAATGCCTTACATCTCAGCATCCATCATAATGCAATTATTACAAATGGATATATTTCCATACTTCACTGAATTAAGAAAACAAGGTGCAACAGGAAGACAAAAACTAAGTCAAATAACTAGATATATGGGTATTGCATTTGCTCTTATTGAAGGTTATGCATTCTCATTTGCCTTTTTAGGTAACACTGCTACACCAATGGAATACTTATATATAGCTGTAGTATTAACAGCTGGTACAGCATTCCTATTATGGTTAGGAGATCAAATATCACAAAAAGGTATTGGAAATGGAGTTAGTTTAATAATCATGGCTGGTATCATCGCAAGATTACCACAAATGTTTATAGATGCCTTTGGATCATTAGTAGTATTTGAAGGAACTACTCAAGTAATTGCACTAGGAATTATCAAATTCTTAATATTCTTAATTATATATTTCGGTATTGTTATTGGAATCATCTTTGTACAAGAAAGTGAAAGAAGAATACCAATACAATATGCAAATAAATCAACAAGCGCTTATGGAGCAGCTCAAAGCTTTATGCCAATAAAAGTAAATGCTGCTGGAGTTATACCAGTAATCTTTGCATCAAGTTTAATGGCAGTTCCAAGTATAATAGCAACTGTTGCTAAGAGTGAAGCTGTAACAGTATTTATACAAAAATATTTAACTTATACAACACCAGTTGGATTCGTATTATATGTTATCTTTATATTCTTATTCGCATACTTCTATACATTTATTCAATTAAAACCAGAAGAATTTGCTAAGAATTTACAAGATAATGGGGGTTATATTCCTGGTATTAGACCTGGAGAAGAAACTAAAAAATATGTAAATAGAGTATTGTCTAGATTAACAGTTCTAGGAGCTACATTCTTATCAGTGTTAGCTGGACTTCCAATTCTATTTTCAAGATTTACAAGTTTACCAACTACCGTAACAATCGGAGGTACTGGATTACTTATCGTTGTCGGAGTTGCACTAGAAACTTATAAACAATTAGAAGGAAGTATCTTAACTAGAAGTTATCAAAGAGGATACAGTAGAAGGTAGTATATGAAAAATATTATGTTTATAGCACCACCTGCAGCTGGAAAAGGTACACAAGCTGAACTAGCTGTTTCAAAGTATAATATTCCACATATTTCAACTGGAGATATATTAAGAGATATATCAAAAGAAGATTCTGAAATAGGAAATTATGTAAGAGAAACTTTAGCAAGTGGTAATTTAGTAAAAGATGAAATTACTTATAAATTAATCGAAGATAGATTAAAAAAAGATGATTGTAAAAATGGCTATATAATCGATGGTTTCCCAAGAAACTTAGATCAAGCTAGAGAATACGATAAAATCTTACAAGATCTTGGTTATGATATAGGTAATGTAATATTAATTAACATCGATGAAAAGACATTAGAAAATAGAATAGTAGGTAGAAGACTATGTGAAGATTGTGGAGCTATTTATAATATAAATGATCCAAAATCATCACCAAAAGTAGAATCTATCTGTGATAATTGTGGAGGGAAACTATATCAAAGAACAGATGATAATCTAGAATCATTTCAAACTAGATATCAAACTTATATAGAAAAAACTGCACCAATTATTGATTATTATAGAAAACAAAATGTATTACATGAAGTAGATGGTGATGACACTGTCGAAAATGTTTTTGCAAAAATTGATGAAATAATAAAAAAATAAGTATCTACAACCATATAAAGAAGGATTTATTCCTTCTTTGGAAGATACAAAATCCTTGAGATAGGAGAGTGAAAAGATGGCTAAAGAAGATACAATTGAAATTGAAGGTAAAGTTCTTGAAATTATTCCAGGAGGAAAATTCAAAGTTCAATTGGAAAATGGACACATTGTG
>CACXFY010000129.1 GCA_902767005.1 uncultured Erysipelotrichaceae bacterium | reverse complement strand
ATTTTGACAATTTTGTCAAATACCTGTAAACTTGATCAAGACTATTAAAAAAAACAATGCCTTAGCATTGCTTTTGTTTTACGTATTTCTTGCCTTCTAGAGCATTAAGATAGTCTTTATTATAACTATGTATTTTTTCATTTATTAGGTTATCATAATGTTCTTTTAAGAATAAATAGTCTGAAGATTTTTTGTCTATATCTAATGCATTTGTTTTCTTAATTGCTAATAATGATTTAAAGATAAATATTACTAGTTTAGGATCTACTCTACTGTCTTTAAGTTTACTTAATTCTTTTGCTGTTTTTAAGTCTTCTTCTACTATTCTTTTTGCTTCTTTTGAAGCAGTATTATTGAATACTTCTTCTTGTCTATTAGTATTATCTAATAATTCTTTATTTATGTTATATTCTTGTTCTACACGTGAATAATAGTTTTCTACATCTTGTATAGAATGGAAAAATCTTAAATTACTTAGTAGAGATATTCTATCTTTTCTTCTATTAAATCTTTCACTTATACTTATTAATTCCCATATATCTTTATCTTTTAATTGTTGTTTTAAGTCTTTTTCTTTTATACCTAAGTCTAGATAATATTTTTCTAGAGCAGTATATTCTTGTTTTCTTTTTTCTAATATTTCTTTATCAGAATATAATTCTTTTAATTTTCTTTTATTTAGTGCTTTTAATAATCTATTAGACTCTATTTTTTTTATTTGATTAATTACTGAATTATATCTTTCATTTACTCCTATATAAATATCACTAGAAGCTTTTTGATAGGCGCTAAATCTTTCTTCTTCAATTTTATTATAATCTACTATTAAATCAGCATTATTTAAGATTTTGTCTTTATGGTTTAATGAATCTAGACAAGAGTTTACTATTTCTTCATAATTATCTTTATTAGTCTTTATTGTATAACCTTGTTCTAAGTCGTTTAAAATATTATCTACTGATAGTAATTCTTCTAATTGAGAAGTTAATCTTTCATTTATACTATAAAAATTATTATCTTTAAAATTAATAATTGGTTTTACTAATAATCTATCAAAATATAGTGGAAAATGAAAAGAAGCTAGTGAAGATAAAGAAATAGGACCAAAAGGACTATTAGTTAATGACTCTAAGCAATTGTTTATTAAAGTATTTTCTTCTGAGTAATTCATTTTATATTGATCTTTTTTAAAATTATTTATATCTTCTTTTAGACCATTTAGATTATCTATTATATATAGTCTTTTACTTGATGTTTTATCTGGTATTATTTCAATGTAATATTTTAATTGTTCATTGATTGCTTGTAATAATTCATTTACTTTTTGATTACCTTCTACAATGTTTCCTATCATTTGATTAGATTTGTATTCTTTTACTACTTTTTCTAATTCATCTAATAATTGTTTTTCTTCTTTGGTTGCTTGTGATTTTTTATCTACTATTGAATTTAAAACTTTATCATATTTATTATATTTTTCCATATGAACCCTCCTGAGTTCCTATTATAATCACAAAAGATATTTTTATCAATTATTTATTTAATTATGTTTTAGTATGTGATAAAATACCTTTATGAAGGAAGTGATTTAGATGAAAAAAACAATACTTACTGGCATTCGTCCAACCGGTAATTTACATTTAGGACATTATTTTGGTGCTGGTAAAACATGGCGTGATGTGCAAGATGATTATAATTTTTATCTAGAGATTGCTGATGTACAAGCCTTAACTGATAACTTTGCTGATCCAGAAAAGGTTCGTAATAATACTTTTGAGCTTACTAAGGATTTGCTTGCTTTAGGTATTGATCCTGATAAAGTACATATCTTTATACAAAGTCAAATACCTGAGATTGCTGAACTTACTGTGTATTATTCTAATTTAGTTACAGTAGCAAGACTTCAAAGAAATCCAACTGTTAAAACTGAAATTGCTCAAAAGAAAGAGTTGTTTGGTAATGATGGTGAATCTATTACTTATGGTTTCTTAGGATATCCTGTATCTCAAGCAGCTGATATTACTGCTTTTATGGGAGAAGTTGTTCCAGTTGGTGATGATCAATTACCTTTACTTGAACAATGTCGTGAAATAGTTCGTAAGTTTAATTCTATATATGGTGATATATTAATAGAGCCTCAACAATTACTTAGTGAAAATACTCGTGTTAAAGGACTTGATGGTAATGAAAAAATGGGTAAAAGTTTAGGTAATGCTATTTACTTAGTTGATGATCCTGATACTATTAAAACTAAAGTAATGGGAGCTGTTACTGATCCTAAAAAGATAAAGAAGGATGATCCAGCTGATCCAGATATATGTATGGTTTATTATTATCATAAATTAGTTAATAGTAATGAAAATAATGAAAAGATATGTAGTGAATGTAAGAAGGGTTCTCGTGGATGTGTTCAATGTAAAAAAGAATTGATTGAAGCAATGAATGAATTCTTAAGACCAATTCAAGAGAAAAGAAAATATTATGAAGAGAATCCTGATGAAGTTAAAAAGATTCTTGATAAAGGTACAAAAGAAGCTCAAGAGAAGGCTAAAGAAGTTATGAAGAATGTAAAAAAAGCTATGATGATTGATTATTAATCATCTAGCTTTTTTATTTTACTCTATAAGTTGATAGATCTTCTTTAGTCGGTGTCCTAAGCATATTATTTAAATCATTGTTTATTTTGTTCATTGTCCTACGTCTTAGTTCTTCTTGGTTTCTTTGTGTTATAACAATTTCTTTATTTATTTGTTTTGCGGCACTTATGTCGACAGCAAAGTTATTTAATGTAATATTATTAGCTGGAGATCTTCTTTGTATTTCTTCTTTTAACATTTCTTTAAATTCATAACCACGTGATGGCATTATTACTTCTATTAGTCTTTTCATTGTTGATTCTAAATGTCTATTACTAAAGACTACTTTTTTACCATTTCTAACAGTCATTTCTAATTCTATCTTTCTAGTATGACGCATATTGGCTAAATTATTTCTTATTTCTCTCTTTATATTATCAATTACTATTCTATTTCTTAAATCATCTAGTGTAAATCCATAAGAATCAATAGTTTCTTGCATACTACGATATTTTAAAGATCTTTCAAATCTTTCTTTTAAATCTGTTACAAAGAAATAAGCACATTTATCTAAGAAGTAATCTTCTAGAGTTTTTTCTTGGCCATTTTTACGCATTTTGGCATTTCTATTTTTAGACATCCATTGAAATACAGTTTCTTTAATTGAATCTTCTAGGAGATTAGCTCT
>CACXFY010000128.1 GCA_902767005.1 uncultured Erysipelotrichaceae bacterium | reverse complement strand
TTTTTAGAAGAAGTTAGTACTGAGTATTATCATGATGGAAAAATGGATAAATTATTTGGTTATTTATTAGATCAAGCTATTGAATCTGAAAAGAAAGTCAAATCATATATTACAGATGTTTCTATTAGAAATAACAATAATAATTTAGTATCCAATATTGTTGCTTTAGGTAGAAAGAATCTTGAAGTTATGCATAGTATGGATATAAATCATTTAGTTAATATTGATAATATTGATCTTAGTGGTGAATGTGAAGAAGCTTCTAAAATAATAAAAGATTTATGTGATGGGTTAAATATTGTTAATTTTATGATTGATATTGAACCAGGTTATGATAGAAGATTAGGACTATTTAATGGAGATGGTTATCATTTCTTTAATATACTTTTAATAGATCATGAATACTATTTAGTTGATTTAACTTATAAACAGTTTTTTATGAAGAGACAAAGTTTTCTTGAAAGATTAAATGTTCCATGTTGTTGTGGAATACTTGCTGGTAGATTTATGGTTATGGATGAAGAGAGAAATAAAGTAAGTGATGAATTATTAAAAAATGGTTATATTAAACTTGATGAAAAGAGTTTAAAAGCATATTTAGATGGATTTACTATGAGTTATAGAAATGGTTTGTATTATCAAGATCATGATTATGATGGATATAGTATTGATCAGTATATAGAGTTTTTAAGTGAAGAGAAGTCTATGGCTGATTATGAAGATAGGGAAGGATTAGGTTATTTAAAAAGACCAATAAAAAAAGGCAAGTAATTGCCTTTTTATTTTTAATAAATAATTTTGTTATCGTATTCACTTTTTCTATTAATAGCTGTTGTTATTTGAGCTAATATGTTAATAGCAATTTGTTCTGTTTTTCTATTTATATCTCTTAATGGATTAAATTCTACTAGATCAAATGATACTACTTCTTTCATATGAGTACCAATATATGCACTTATTTCCATTGCTTCTTCTTCTGTTATTCCATCAAATTCTGGAACACTTACTCCAGGGGCTATATCAGGATCTATTATATCTAAATCATAACTTATATGAATTCCCATAGTTTTTCTTCCAGCTATTTCATAAGCTTTATCCATAATAGCTTCTACACCTTGTTCTTTAATATCTTCTGTTGTAAATACTGTAACGCCTGAATACTTTATATTTTCTTTTTCAGCTTCATCAATACTTCTTGCTCCTACTATTACTGTTTTGGCTGGTTGGATTATATTACCTTGATGGAAATATCTTAATTCTGGACATTTATATCCTGTTATAGCGGCAAGTGGTAGGCCATGAATATTACCAGTTACAGTTGTTTCAAAAGTATTGTAATCAGTATGAGCATCTATCCAAATTATTCCTAAATCTTTATGTACTTCAGCTGAAGCTAAGGCTGATGCAACGGCTACAGAATGATCTCCACCAATTAATATTGGGAAGTATTCTTGTTTAATTTTTTCTACCATAGCATTATATAATGTAGTATTAAACTTATCTATATCATATTCGTTTTTTCTTCTATCTGATAAGTTTCTACTTTTTATGATTGATTCATCTTGGACAAAGTTTTGTGTTTCACCTTTATAAAAACTTTGTAAATCATTTATTAATTGGGTAGGTCCAAGATGAGCTCCATCGATGTGTACTCCTAAATCAGAACCTGCTCCAAATATTATTGATTTCATATTATCACCATAACCATTTTAGCTTAAATTTCCTTATATATCAAGAATTAGACATAATTAATTACTATATTGTGTCAACTTCTTTTTTGTTTCTTTATCTTTTTTTATATTTATTTTATAATGGTTGTAGGTGATATTTGTGAAAAAATTGTATGAATTATATCCAGCAGTTGGAGAAGACTGTGATGTTGATATAAAGTCTATTAAAATTAATTCTAAAGAAGTAGAAAATGGTGACTTATTTGTTTGTACTATGGGTGTTACAGCAGATAGACATGATTTTGTAGATGATGCGATTAAAAGAGGAGCTAGTGCTTTAATAATTAGTAAAGATATTGGTAAAAAGAATGTACCTACTATTAAAGTACCTGATACTAATAGAGAATTACCTTATTTATGTCAAAAATTTTATGATTATCCAGATCAAAAACTTAAAATGATTGGTGTAACAGGTACAGATGGTAAGACTAGTACCGCAACAATAATCCAAACATTAATAGGTAGTGATATTTGTGGATATATTGGTACTAATGGTAGAAGTTGTGCGGCTTTTTCAGGAGATAATCCTAATACTACGCCAGATGCTGATAAATTATATAGTTATTTAGATGAATTTGTAAGATTTGGTTGTAAGTATGCTGCTACTGAAGCTAGTAGTGAGGCTTTCTTTAGAGGTAGATTACAAACTGTAAAATATGATTTATCAGTATATACTAATATTACATCTGAACATTTAAATATACATGGTAGTTTTGAAAACTATTTAGATTGTAAGATGATGTTATTTAGACAAACTAAAGAAGATGGACATAGTATTTTAAATATTGATGATCCATACTATGAAACAGTTAAAAGTAATTGTGTAGCGCAAGTACTTACTTATGGTATGAAGGATGAAGCTGATTTACAAATAAAAGATTTTAAAGTATTTCCTACGAAGACAGATATTACATTTAAATATAAAGATAATGAATTTAAAGTAGAGAGTCCATTACTTGGTGATTTTAATGTATATAATCTTGCGGCTGGTATGTTATCATGTTTAGCATTAGGATTTAGTTTAGAGAGTATTCTTGATAAGATTAAAAATATAAAAATAGATGGTAGATTAGTAGTATTAAATACTGATACACCATATTATGTTATGGTAGATTATGCTCATACTCCTAATGGTATTACTAAGTTACTTGAGTTTGTTCATACATTAGATATAAAGAGAAGTATTGTTGTAATTGGACAAGCAGGAGAGAGAGACTATGTTAAAAGACCGCAAGTAGGAGAAGTAGTTGTTAAAAACTGTACTCACGCTATATTTACATATGAAGATCCAAGAAGTGAAGATCCAGAAAAGATATGTGAAGATATTGTTTCTACTGTTAAAGACACATATGATAATTATGAAATAGTGATTGATAGAAGAGAAGCAATTAATAAAGCTATTTCTATGGCAGAAGCTGGAGACATGGTTTTAATACTTGGTAAAGGTAATGAAACATATGAGAAATTAAAGACAGAGACAATTTACTTTAATGATGTAGAAGAAGCTTATAATGCTGTAGCTTCTAGAAAGATAAAAGAAAGTACTAATTAATAGTACTTTTTGGTGTTTATGATAAAAAAGATTATTAAGATAGTATTATTATTACTATGTATGATTCTTATATTTAGTTTTTCTTCTGATAATGGAAGTAATTCTTCTAAGAAATCAGATGGATTAATTATTAGAATATATCAATCTATTACACATAATAAACTTAGTGATAAAGAAAAAGAAATAATAGTAGATAAGTATGTTATTCCAGTTAGAAAAAGTGCTCATATTATTGTTTATTTAATACTTGGAGTACTATCTATTAGTTTAATTAAAGAGTATAGATTAATTGATATAAAAGCTTTAATTATTTCTATTATATTTTGTTTTTTATATGCTTGTAGTGATGAGATACATCAATTATTTGTTATGGATAGAAGTGGAGAAGTATTAGATGTGTTGATTGATAGTATAGGATCATTTATAGGTATATATTTA
>CACXFY010000127.1 GCA_902767005.1 uncultured Erysipelotrichaceae bacterium | reverse complement strand
TGCCTAAGGTCGGACTTGAACCGACACGAGGGTTAAATCTCGCAGGATTTTAAGTCCTGTGCGTCTACCTATTCCGCCACTCAGGCAATATATAAACTGTTTTTTTCAGTTACTAGTTCATTATATACTACTTTTTTCAATTTGACAACTATTTTTTTAAAAAAAAGCAAAAAAAATGATTATATTATTGATTTTACGAAGAAAAATCTAAAAATTGTAAAAAAAAACCTAAATAATTGACAAAAAAATTAAATAGTATATAATTAAAATAAGAGGTGGTTAGCCATGGTAGAGTATGCTAATGATTCGGTTGTTAAAGCTTTAAGACAGTATGATATGTTACATAAAAGTTTAAAGTTTATTGATGATGTTGAGCAAAGAAATGATGTATGTTTACAAATGACTAGAATTATAAAGCAAGTATTAAATATTACTAATACTATATATGAAGAAAGATATAGAAAGATTGTTAGTAGATCTGCTTATTTGATGGATGATGAAAAAAATAGATTGTTGGAGATTATTAATTTAATTAATGAGCGTAGGACTTATGTTAATAATCAGATTGATAATAATAAAGAAATTACTGGTATTAGTTTTCAGATAGATAATATTTTGGGTGAGGATAAGCTTGATGAATATAAAGAACAGGTAAAAATAATTGAAAAATATAAGAATAATGTTAAGTTAGATAGTATTCTTAGGGATGAAATTTCTAATTTGGATGTTAGTATAAATAAGGCTAGAAATAAGATTAATAATAATAAAATTTTGAATAAGCAATTAGAAGATAGAATGATTAAGTTATTGGAGAGAAGTTTTGATATATTGGGTTTGTATGAGTTAAAGGAGAGAAGTAAGGAGATTGATTTGGCTTATACAGAACTTGGTTATTCTTTAGAAAAGGCTAAAGAGAATGCTAAACTGGCTAGAAAAGATTGTGCTGATGATATTATTATTGAGTGCGATAATATGTTAGCGTCTATCACTTTAGAGTATGAGAGATATAAGGAAAAGAAACTTATTCTTAATCTTATTGATATTTATAATGATTCTTGTGATGATTATGATAGTTTGCTTGATAAGAGGGAAAAGATTAATGATATATTAAATAATATTGTTAGTAGTGATTTATATAAGGAAGTTGGTACTGAATTAAAAAAAGAATATGCAACTATTAAGCTAGAACAACAGGATGCTGCTACGTTGGATAGTTTACTTGAGGAAAGGGAAAATAAGCATGCTATGTTGGTAGAAATAAATGAAGAAAATGAAAGTGAACAGTTTAAGTTGATATTGTCTAATTTGCTTGAAAATGAAAAGAAACATCAAGAGGAATTGTTGCTGGAACAAAAGAAGAAAGAAGCTAAAATTCGTGAAAGGCAATTATTGGAAGAAAAGAGAAAACAGGAAGAGGCTATTAAACATCAGAGGTTATTAGAAGAAGAAAGAAAGAAAGAGATTGAACGTAGGACTAAGCAATTACTTGTAGAAAAGAAAAATCCTGTTTTAATTACGGATAAGGATGATAAAAAGAGGGTAAATAAGAAAGAGGAAGTTACTCCTTTGGTATCTAGAAAAAAATCTACTGAAGAAATAGTGAAGAGAAATGCTGGTAATGATATAAATGATTCTGGTTTTAGAGTTAGTAATGATATATTTGGTGCTACTGAAAAGAAGGATAATAATGAAAAAATTCCAGTAATTAAGAATAATAATGTAGTTGATGTTAAGAAAGTTAATGTTGATGATAATAGGGTTCCAAAGAAAAATTTAAATAAAGAGCAAGATATTTTTCTTGATTTTCCTGATAAGAATGATTCGTTTTTCGATGATAATGAATTTGAAGATTTGAATAAGTATGTGGAGAATGAATCTAGTAGTAAGAGTTGGTTTTAAGATAGAAAGAGGTGATAAATATGATTGATACTAGTAGTAATAAAATTAAGGAAAATAAGTATAAAATTCTTAGAATGAGTCTTTTATTGGGAAATGATGATGATAGAGAGGAAACTGTTAATAATTTTGAGGATGCTGCAAGAGATATTGATGCGATGAATGATGAAGTTTATATTAGAGAATTAGATAGTAAATTTTATGATACATTGACTTTGGAAGAAGAAGAAAAGAAACTTACTAATTTAGTTGATTATATTGGTGGTAGAGTTGCTCAAAGAAATTCTTTGATTAGTGATTTTACTAATGTTACAGGATTTGGTCTTGATAATTTACCTCCTATTAAGTATTATGATAGGTTAGAAGAGTATAAGGATAGGCTTAGTTATATTAAGGAATATTTGGATAATATTAGTAAGATAGAAGGGTTAAATAAAGATATTGAGAGGTTGAATGCTGATCT
>CACXFY010000126.1 GCA_902767005.1 uncultured Erysipelotrichaceae bacterium | reverse complement strand
ATATTGTAGCCATTGCCTTTAAATCATTTTCACTATGATCTTTCTTTTCATAAATATCTAATAATCTATTTAATTGACTATTATTACTTACACTAACTACATTTAAAAATGGACATATAAATGTAATAAATGAAATAGCAGCAACAGCAAACATAATCTTTTCTAATTTAATCTTAAATATATAGAATAACATATATATTATTTCAAATAATACAAGCATTACTCCTAAATATCTAAGTTCTGTAATACCATAATCATTTATTCTTATAATAATTGCTATAATTTGTAAAATAATAAATGGAATAAATGCATATGGAACAAACTTATTAATCTTATTAATTTTAGTTTTAATAACTCCATTAATAATCCATACTGGTAAACTAAACACAAATAAGAAACTTAATATATAGAATATAGAATTCTCTAATAAAGTATTAGTAAATAGTAATTTAAATATATAAACATATATAATTACAAATGCTATTAACATCAAAATAAATAACACTTTAGTAAACAAAGAACTTAAGAACTCTGACTTATTATCTTCTGTCTTAACAGATAAAATTAAACTAGGTACAAAATATAAACCACATAATAATATTTCCATTCTAACAAAAGCATCACTAACTTCATATATTAAGAAACTAAATAATAATAGTAATAAACTTGTACCAATAACTAAAGTTAAATAGATAATTGCTACTTCAATAATATTAAATAACACATTCTTTATAAACTTATCAAAGCTAAGCTTACCATTCTTAAAAACATTATATATAAAATACAAACCTGAAATTATAATAATAAATAATAAACATAAATCAAAGTATAATTCAAATGTACTAGTCTTAATAATATTACTTCCTACATAACTAATAATACCTATCAATACACTAGGTATTAAGGATAATAATAAATACTTAGTCTTTTTTTCCTTTTTATATTTAGATTCTACTATTAAAAAGAATATACTTAAAAATCCTAAAGACATCATAAATGAACCAAATATAGTATCCTCTAAAAAATCAGAATCTACTGTAAATGCAAATAATATTGTAAGTAAATATATTACTCCAAAAGTAAAACCATAATGTTTAAATTGTAAAAAATAATTCTTAACTTTATCTTTTATCTTATCCATATACATCACCCTATCTTAATTATATTAAAAAATAAAAAAATATCAATAAATTATTGATATTTTTCCATTGCTTTCATCATTTGATTAATTTGTTTTTGATTAGGTTTTCTTCCCATTTGCATCATCAATGCTTTTATCATATCTTCATTAATAGGAGGATTCTTTTTCATATAACTTTTCATAAAATGTCTTGCTCCAAAGAAGCCAATAACTAATCCAACAACTAATCCAAATAATATATATAATATATCAGATAACATATTATCACTCCTTGTTAATATTTTAACAAATAACAAAATAATTACAAGTTATTTTAATAATTCTTCTATTTTATTCTCTAATGTATCAACATCAAATCCATACTTTTTATAAACATCTTTATATTTACCACTACAACCAAATTGATTTAGTGTAATTAGATATTTATCGTTATAGATAATTTGTTGCCATATATATTGTGATGATGCTTCTACTGCAATCTTTTTAACTTCCACTGGAAGAATAGATTCATAGTATTCATCACTTTCTTCTAATAATCTATCTATATTTGGAATAGAAACTACTCTAACATCTATTCCTTTTACTCTTAATCTTTTAGCAACTTCTATACATAGATGTACTTCTTCTCCACTAGACATTATGATTCCTTGTGGTTTATCTATTGAATCAAATACTATATAACCACCCTTTTCTACTGAAGTAACATTTGTAGTTGATAGAATTGGTAATTTATTTCTAGATAGAAGAATAGCGCTTGGTCTATTATTCTTAACTATTGCTCTATAAGAACCAATTACTTCATTTGCATCACATGGTCTAAATACATCTAAATTAGGAATACTTCTAAGACCTAAAGCTTGCTCTACTGGTTGATGAGTTGGACCATCTTCTCCAACACTAATTGAATCATGAGTAAAGATATATGTAACTGGTAAATTCATCATACAAGCCATTCTAATACT
>CACXFY010000125.1 GCA_902767005.1 uncultured Erysipelotrichaceae bacterium | reverse complement strand
TTAATTCTTTAGCTGTAACTTTTTCTTTTTTACCAACAACTTTTGGTAATCTATTTTGATTAGATCTCATAAAACTTTGAGCTGCTAATACTAAATTCTTTTCTTGATTAATATAATACTCTTCATGGGCTTTTTCCAATATGTTAGAAACAGCAGTAATACCAATAGTTGATAAAATACCTAGTATCGCAACTACCGCTAATAACTCTACCATAGAAAAACCTTTACTATTCATCTTCATAATACCTCACCTATTATAATACTAATGCAATTTCTCATGAAAAACAAGTATTTTGTACAACATAAATATATAAAATGGCAAAAAAAAAGACAGTTAATTACTTTCTACATAAGTAACATAACTATCTTCTATTTTACTATTATAATTCGTATTATAATAAGCTAAAACACCATTACCATTTACTTCAATTCTATCTATGTTAGTCGCAATTATCTTTTGTGTCAAATTAGCTAATTCCAGATGTATTAATTCTTTATTACCTGTTACACAATATACATTACTTGTAGCCCCAGGAAAACCAGTTAATCTTTCACATTCAACTGCCTTAATAGTAACAAGTTTTTGTCCACTACCAAATTCATCTTTAAATTGAAATTCATTAACTGTTCTTGTTAATCCCACATCTTCCACTTCAGAATTAACATCACTATTGTTGTTAGAAATATCTTCTTCTTCCTCATAATCACTATTATTATTAGAAATACTATTATTAGTATCCACATATTTATAAATTATATAAGTAGTTGTAACTCCCACTAATACTAGAACTAAAAAAGTAACAAACATAGTAAAAGTTGTTTTACTCATTTTTCATCACCATTCATATTATATCACATTTTATTAATCTTTTCTAAATATTTACTTCTCATCTTATTAAGAATATTATCACATGCTTTAACACTAACATCTTTTATATCACAATTAGTATCAATAAAACATACATTTTTATTTAACTTCT
The DNA here is from genome assembly GCA_902767005.1 of uncultured Erysipelotrichaceae bacterium. Next base: position 5,033 of record CACXFY010000125.1, on the reverse strand, counting down.
TCATTCTTTTAAAACTCTTATTATATTCATCTACATTAGTTTTATTTAAAAAATGTCTTTCATCTAAACTAAGATTAGCAAAATAATCTCTCTTTAAAGCTGTAATACTATCGCAATAAGTACCTATTATAATATCTATTTTATTATTAATTAATGGAATGTACTCTTCTTTATAATTGTTATATTCTTCTTCACTCATTCCATTCTTAAGATATAATCTATCTACCCAAATTAATCTATCAAATAAACATCTATCTACTATTATAATGTCATAGTCCTTTTCTAAATTCTCATTTAATTCTTTCAATACATATTTAGGTATTTCAGTATTAACTATATTTTTATACTTATCTTTTAATAATGGATATATCTCTTTTTTATATCTTTTACTAGTAGTAAATTCTTCTATTATTTCTACTTTAAAACCACCTTTTTTAAAATAATCATATAAATTATGAATCAAAGTAGTTTTACCAGTTCTTGGAGTACCAGTAAACTCTATAACAAAAGTATCCATCTTCTCTATTCTTTTTAATTTTTCTAATTCACGTCTTCTATAATATAAATTTCTTAATTTATTATAATACTCTTCTTCCCCTTCAAATATCTTATCACTAATAAATTTATCATGTTTCTTATAAAAAACCTCATCAAGTAATTGCTTATATCTTTTAAACATTTCTAATTCTTTATCTTCATTAGTAATTAAACTTTTATATATACTTTCATAATACCATTTCTGATCTTCAAAACCTCTCTTAAAAGAACTAAAGTCATATTCACCTTTTTCTTCAAACAATATTTGTAGATCAGATAAATTACTAATCTTATCACAACATACAATAGCTTTATGTCTTAAATCTAAATTCTTAACTGTCTTAATCGTATGGTTCTTTCTCTCTTCCCAAGATAAAGATTTATCTGGTTCACTATCACCCATAACTAAAGATGCAATATCACTACCAAATTCTTTTTCAATATCTTCTATTGTATATTTAGTATCTTCGACTACATCATGTAATACTCCAGCACTAACCACATTATCATCAAAGCCATAATCCTTAAGTAATAAACTAACATCAATTGGATGTACAATAAAAGGCTTAGTTTTATCACTCTTTCTTCTTTGACCATGATGCGCTTTTAATGCAAAATCATATGCTTTATCTACTATATTCATAAATACCTCCCATACCTATTATACAAAAAAAAGAGTACTAATGTACTCTAAATAATTCCAAATACTAATAGACCAATAAATACTAATAAAAGTATTATATATAATACTATAGTAACTATGTAAGTATATACTTTCTTCTTTTGGCCATCTACTTCCCACTCATATATTTCCACATATGGTACTGGACTCCTTCTATACCAACCTTTTACTTTAATAGTTTTATCAACATATTGATGTGACTTAAATAATGCAAAAACTTTATTTAATATCCATAATGGTTGATTATAATCTAAGAATATAATTCCTGTTTCATCTTTTAAAGTAAAGTCTTCATTAAAGATACAACCTGGATCTCCTTTACCTATTACATTTCCTTGTAATTCACAAGGTACAGAAGTAACACCACTAACTTTAACTTCTCCAAGTAAATCTTTAATAGTCTTTGGACTATATCCACTCTTATGACTTCTCTTAAATCTAATAAATAAGAATATTACACCAATAATACCAGCAATTCCACAACTAATGAAACTATAACTAATATTATCTAAAGCCATAAATACCACAAACAATGCAAATGCTGCGATAAAGAAAAGGCTTGGTAAATACTTAATTAATAATTCAAGGAAGAAATCATCAACATAACTTTCAGGCTTTACTAAATCAAATACAATATATGGATCTTGTCCATAATCTTTACTAACACCACTTATCGCAAGTAATCTCTTTGAAATTAATGGATGAGTAGATTGTAATTGATAAATAAATGCCCAAGGATTCCACATCTCCCATTTCATAGCGTTCTTAATACTATCTTTGTTATCAATATTATTATTAGATGCTACTATTAAACTCTTTGAAGTTTTAGAATCAAATATTCCTAAAGCTCCAACATCTTTTGTTGAGCGAATTTTTTTCTTCTTCTTTCCATCTTCTTCTTGAGTATCATTACTATCATAATTAACACTCAATCCAAATCCTATTTTAACTAAGGCTTGTGCTAAAGCATTTGGATTTTTAGTTTCTTCTACACTAAATTGATCTGCATAATATTCTCTCGTTCTTGATAACCACAAAATAATATATTGTGAAATAATATATAATACATACGCAATAATACCAATTAATTGCCCATAACCACTATTGTTATTATTACTACTATTATCACTAGAATCAATTAATATTTGATATACAAAATATAAAACAAGTGGTACTACTTGAGCTACAGTCATAAATAACATATCATAATGAACTACATGTCCTAGCTCATGACCAACAACTGCTTTAACTTCTTCTTCTTTTAATAATTCAAAAATACCTCTAGTAAGAACTACTCTAGCGTCGTTCTTAGTTCTACCATAAGTAAATGCATTAGGAGCTCCATCATCAATAATCGCAAATTTTGGTTTCTTCATCTTATATTTAGTACAGATACCATCTACAAATTCATTTAAATAAGTAGGAATCTCTGCCCCAAACTTAGCTTTATAAAACCATCTCATAGTAATATCAGTTATCCAAGGAGCAATTAAAAATTGAATAATTAATACTACTAAACTAATACCAAGTCCAATATACATACTAATACCAGTAAATAAACATACACCAAGTACTATAACTGATAATAATGCATACAATCCAACTAAAGTAAATGTTGAAATTCCAAGTAAATTTCTCTTCATATTATCACCTCTAAGAAAATTTTATCACAATTTTATCATTAATAACATCATAATAATTATTAATTTTTTTAAATTCTTTACTCTTTAATAATTTATTATAATCATCTTCATTAACATAATTAATATCTAATCCTTTATAGAAATACATATATCTAATAAATCCATTCTTAGAATTAGTATAATCTTCTCCCCAGAAAATATCTAAATCTCCAATAAAACCATAATTCATTTTATAAATCTTATCAAAATTATTACTCTTACTTAAACTACCATAAATCATAAACTCTTTATCTAAATCATTAATATTATTATTTATAACAATATCAATAACAGTATCATATTTATTCTTAGTATTATTTAAACTCAAATAAGTAGCCTGATCTTGTACTATATAATTTCTAAGTAATAAACATATTAATATAATACTAATAACTTTAATATACTTAATATCATTCAAACTAAATAAGAAATAATATAATAATAAGTAACTACCACCCATAAGTAATTGAAACTTACTAATAGGTACAATAAAACTAATACTATTCATAAATATAGGTAATAATAATACTAAAACTATAATAAATATTTTATTACCAATAGTACTCTTACTATTAATTAACTTAATAATTAAACTAAAACCAAGCACGATAAATAATAAATAATTAAGTATATGATTCTTCATATAATAATTTTTAATAATCTCACTATTATTACCAAAGAAATAATAATAAAAATATTTATAAGAATCAATTATTTTATTCGGAATAGCCTTAATTAATTCTAATATATTTAAACTATTCGCATTACTATAATCACTAATATTTATATGAAATAAACTAATACTTATTTTTACTAATATATAATAAATAAATAATCCTATTAAAATACTAATCATATTAAACATTAATTCTTTAATCTTAAAGTTATTATCAAATAATAATTTAATAGAATAAATAACAATTAAAGTAATACCAATAGAAATAGATGCTTGATAAATAGATAAAGCTATAATAGTTAACATTATACTAATTAAATATTTATATTTAGATTTCAATTTATATAATAAATAAATACTAAGTACAATACTTAACATAGAAATCATATAACTAAAACTACAATAATAAAATAACAAAATACAAGAAACAATCGGTGTACAAGTAATAAATACTATATTTAAATATTTATTCTTTATCTTTAAAAAATCTAATAGTATTACATTAATAATACCAAGTATAACTAGACTACTAAATACTTCTATTATTGGTACCGATAAATAACTCTTTAATAATCCTACAATAAATAATCCAAATCTTCCTAAACTAATCTCCCAAAGATATGAATTATAATAAGAATCATATAATAAAATATCTGCACTCAATAAATTCTTAGTATAAATTGAGAAATGAATAATCATACCTACTAATACTGTAATAAGTATTATTAAATAACTATTTTTATTTAATAATTTTTTCATCAAATCACCACTCTTATAATACCATAAGTATTATTGAAAATAAACAATACTTGTGATAATATCAAGCTAAGGTGATTACATGAAAAAGCTAATCAAAATCTTTGAATACGTATTATTCATTATCTTTATAATACTATTTATATTTACTAAACAAAAATATACTATTCTTTTAGCTTTACCAATCTTATTTTTATGTATTTTTTTAGCTAAAAGAATTAATAAGCATTTTGTTATTATTCTATTTATAATTAGTTTACTAATAAAAATATTAACTATTATTTATTTAAAAGTACCGATAGTTGATGACTTTAAAACTATGTATGATGCATCTATTAGTCTCTTAAATCATGATCTAAGTTTTCTAAATACTTTTTACTTCACTACTTTTTCTTATCAATTAGGTCATGTCCTATATCAAACACTATTATTAAAAATAATAAATAGTGTTCTGTTCTTAAAAATAGTTAATGCAATTATCACAACTTTAGTAGCTGTATTTATCTATTTAATAAGTAAAGAATTATCTACTAAAATGTTTGCTAAAGTAGTATCATTATTCTATTTACTATATTTATATCCATTATATTTAAACACTATTTTAACAAATCAACATCTTCCTGCTTTATTAACTTTAATAATAATATATTTAATAATCAAACATAAAAGCAATTATAAAATACCAATATTAATAGGAATA
>CACXFY010000124.1 GCA_902767005.1 uncultured Erysipelotrichaceae bacterium | reverse complement strand
TTTTAAACTATCTAATTTAGAAAACTTAATATCCATTTTAGTAGGATGTATATTAATATCTACTAGTATAGGATCAACATCTATATTGATTACACATATTGGATATTTACCTTTAGGAATATAAGTGTGATAACAATCAACAATAGTTTTAATTAACTCATTATTCTTTATTACTCTTCCATTAACTAAAGTTGTAATAGCATTTCTATTACTCTTAGTAACTTCTGGATATGAAATAAAACCACTGATATTATAATCATCATTCTCTCCATTTATATCAATCATCTTACGAGCAACTTCGACACCATATATTTCATATATTACTTTTAAAAGATCCCCACTACCATCAGTATTTAATAATAATTTATCATTATTAATTAAACTAAATTTAATACTAGGATAACTAAGAGCCATCTTATTAACATATTCAACTATATGAGCAAGTTCCGTATAAAGATTCTTTAAATACTTTAATCTAACAGGTGTATTATAAAATAAGTCACTTACCGTAATAGTAGTTCCTTCTTGTATATCACCACGTTCAACCTTTAAGTCTTTACCACCACTTATCGTAACTATTGTACCTACTTCACCATTAGAAGTTTTAAGTCTAACATTAGATACACTAGCAATACTAGGTAGAGCTTCACCTCTAAAACCTAAAGACTCGATATAAAATAGATCATCTAAACTTTTTAACTTAGAAGTAGCATGTCTCGAAAAAGCAAGTACTGCATCTTCTTCATCCATACCAATACCATTATCACTTACTTCTATTTCTTTTACTCCTGAATCTATTAACTTAATGCTAATAAATGTTGCTTTTGCATCAATACTGTTTTCTACTAATTCTTTTACTACATTCATAGTCTTTTCAACTACTTCTCCAGCAGCAATCTTATTAGCTAATACTTCATCCATTACTTGTATTTTGCTCATATACATCACCTATCAAAATTATAACAAAAAAAAGAGTCTAGAAAAAGACTCTTATTAAGTTTACATCGGTATTAATCATCAGTAATGTATTGTTTTGCAACCATATAGAATATTATATTAGCAATTATCTTTTGTTCATCTTCAGTAGCCCTTCCATCAAGATGTCCTGTTTGAATGAAAGCATTATTACCATAAGTTGATAAATAAACCGTATCAGCAGAAAGAGCTGATTCAAATGCAGGACTATTAAATGTTAACCAAACATCTCCGTTTGCAGATTGACCATACACATGGCTAGATGGAATTGTTAATACTGTATCAAGATGTCCAATTTCATATGGATACTTAGTAAAAACCCCTTCTCGAATAATTTTTACTTTATTTCCACTTGGATAAGGATTATGAATAGGATTTAAATCCATATTAACATATTTGGCTAAGGTGTTAAAATTTTTATGATTTCCGCATCCTTTTGTTAAAGTATCATGACCAAATATTGCAGCTCCACCAGAACTTAAGTAATTACTTACTAGTTCGGATGCTCCTACAGATAAATCTTGACTAGCATTACAATCTAGGAATCCAAATACTATTTCATCATATTTCCAGTTACCATTTGTACCAAGATAAGCTTCTGGATTAGTATTAAAAGCGGTAATGCTTACTGGAGTAACATGAATTAATCCTTTTCCATAAGTATCCATCCATCCTTGTAAATGATTACCTGCTGTACCATTAGCTTTAACAGGATATACATTTAAAACTTTAATATCCTTAATTTGAGTAATATCATAAGGCAATGTCTTACAATACTTATCAATATGTCTAATTCCATTAGGATATTCATAAGTATAATTATAATTTTCACAACAAACACTTACTGAGTAGTTATTATCTTTTAATTCACTAGCAACCCCAGATCCATTAGTTGTAATTACAACCTTTCCATCACAATTAGCATCAGAATGACCTGGATCAGTAGCATTTTCCAAATAACCTTCCTCTATCAAAGTTTCAAAACTTACTTCAGTAGCATTTGGATGAGTCAAATAATAAGATTCAGCCGCTAAAGAAGCTGACTCTGTTAATGTATCATAAGCCTGTTGCCTTGCATTATGTTGAAACCTTGAAACAGCACTTACCGCAACTGTTGATAAAATACCTAGAATCGCAACTACCGCAAGCATTTCAATTAATGAAAACCCTTTCTTATTCATATAAATTCCTCCTAATCTAAATTATAACTTTTAGAATTATAATAACTAAAACCATTATTGTCACAATAGTTTTTAATCTCTTTTTCTTTACTTCTATTTGCTCCATATTCTAATAGATATACTTTTAAACCTTTACTCTTAACCAAAGATAAATAGTTTTTATAATACTTAGTATCACTACTACTTTGATTATGATAAGTATGATTATCAAAGTTAATCAAAGTAAATACCTCTTCTTGATTAACACCATCAAATAAAGAAGAATAACTACCATCTCTAATGGCTCTAGTAACAAACTGATCTCCACCATTAATTAACATTGGTAAATTATGCTTATGAATACTTCCAAGTATAGTCTTTAAACCATTATAAATACTATCATTCTTTTTAACTGCATAAACATCACAATTATCTATAAAATATCCATCAGCACCTTTAGCTCTTAAAGAAGGTTCTAATGTATTAATGATAAATCTTTGATAAGTCTTATTACTTACATTTACCCATTTCTCATCTTCCCAATTCTCGTAAGTACCTAAGTATATATTCTTAAATTTCTTATAATAACTTCTATATTCTTCTACTGAACCTACATTTAAATAAGAATAAACTTTAATACCTTTATTATGTAATTTCTCTACATCACTTTTAGAAAACTCTTGTAAATCAATTACTACAAGTTTATATTTATATAATTTATTTAATCCATCACCATGATCAAGTCCAAGAAATACTCCATAACTAGTTTCAACACTACTATCAGTACTATTAGTAGTAGATTGACTATCATCTGTTTGTTTAGGATCTCCTTTTTCATAATTATTATTTCCAATAATATTTTTTTTATTATTCTCATTCAATGGAATATAATTACTAGAAAAAGATGCATTATTACTACTTTTCCAACATAGTGAAAAATTAAATAAACTACTATTACTAGAATTATTATAAGTAATATCAACTACCAAATTAATTAACATTGGAATAAAGAATACTACAATTGCCGCAATAACACTATTAAGTATCTTTTTAGGTAGTTTCTTATCTTCTGGATTATTAACTAATTTAGTAATATTAATAACCACACTAATAATTAATAGAATTGGCACAATTATACATATAATATTAAATATACTTTTAAAAACACTAATTATAACTCCCAATTCTGGTGAACTACATCCAATACTTTCTGCAAATACGTCTAACGGGATTAATAAAAAGCCAAGTAAAATAGTACATAGTATTTTACTATTTTTCATATTATTCACCTATTATCATTCTACTACATTTCCTTTAAATAAGAAAGAAGTTTTTCAGCTATATCGGCTCCTACAACATCACTTAACTCTTCAATTGACGCTTCTTTCATCTTCTTCAAAGAACCAAATTTCTTTAACAATTCTTTTTTTCTTACTTCTCCAATACCTGGAACAACATCTAACATACTAGATAAAGCACCTTTAGCTTTAATATTTCTATGATATGTAATAGCATATCTATGTACTTCATCCTGTATTCTTGTAAGAAACAAAAATAATTTAGAATCTTTTTTTACTTCAATAATATTATAATTATCATCCATTATATGATTAGTTCTATGTTTGTTATCTTTAACTAATCCAATAATTGGAATATGTAAACCAAGTGAATTAATTATTTCTTTACAAACACTAATTTGTAATTGTCCACCATCCATAACTATTAAATCTGGTGGTGTTAAATTATCCATAATAACTCTAAAATATCTACGATATAATACTTCTCTCATAGCACCTAAATCATCTTTTACATCAGTACTAATCTTATACTTTCTATAGAGATCTTTATTAGGTAAAAAGTCATCAAAAACTACCATACCACCTACATAAAAAGTACCAAACAAATGACTATTATCGAAACTCTCTATTCTAGAAGCCTTATCAATATGTAATAATTCTTTTAATTCTTCAACACAAGCAAGTC
>CACXFY010000123.1 GCA_902767005.1 uncultured Erysipelotrichaceae bacterium | reverse complement strand
TCCAATTGATAATTGTTACTATGAAGAGATTAATATAGATGAAAAAAAGATATCTATTTAGATGTCTTTTTTATTATTGCTTATGATATATGTGTATTATATAATAGATTTAGAATAGGTGATAGTATGAATAAAAAGAAAACCAAATCAATGCTTATTGTAGCATTACTATTATTAGCTATAACAATTGGTTATGCAGTTATTAGCTCTAATTTATCTATAAATGGTACTAGTATTATTAATAAGCCGACATGGGATATTCACTTTGAAAATATTCAAGTGAAAAGTGGTAGTATTACACCTAGTACTGCTGCTCATATTGTTAATAGTACTGGTGTAGAATATGCAATAACTCTTGACACTCCGGGTGATTATTATGAGTTTAATGTAGATGCTAAGAATGCTGGAACTATTGATGGAATGGTTGAATCAGTAACATCTACAGTAAATGGACAACCTATTAGTAATTTACCTGGTTATATTGAATATTATGTTACTTACAGTGATGGAACAGAAATAGTACCTAATCACTTATTAGCTGCTGGTGAGAAAGTAACATATACTGTACATATTGGCTTTAATAAAGATGTAGATTCAGAAGATTTGCCTAGTACAGCTGAAAATTACAATCTCAATTTTAAAGTAATTGATATTCAAGCAACTGATGATGCTCAAGAGATAGAACCTATTGATCCAAATGTTGTATATACTGCTAATATTCCAGATAATGATAATTTTGATGATATGGTTGTAAGAGTTGATGAAAGTATAAATCCGGCTATAACTCAATATCAAACAGCTAGTCAAGCTATACAAGCGTTAAAGAATTTTTCTCCTATAAGCAATCCAACATTTTATTTAAAGCATAATCTAAATAATGGTATTGTTGAGAGTAGTTATATTGGATTTATAGTTACTGATGAAATGGCCAATGAATTTGGTATGACTAAAGGGAAATATTATATTACCAATGATACTTCTTTTGAAAATAAAGTTGCATTAATACATAGTGTCTTTGATAGTAGTGATTGTAGTGATTATTATGGTAATCAATTTTGCTCTAATGATGCTATTAAAATATATGTTTATGATAATGATCCTATTGTCTCAGTTACTGATGGATATGTTGAGTGCACAATTAAACCTTATGGAGCTTATTGTGGCCTTGCTGGATTAAACTAAAAAAAGATATCTATTTAGATATCTTTTTAAATACATTATTTCAAATTACTTGTTATAGAATTCAACGATTAGTGCTTCATTAATATCAGCATTTAATTCATTTCTTTCAGGCATTCTTACATAAGTACATTCCATTTTGTTTTCATCATAAGATATGAATTCAACTCTCTTAGTTACTTTTGCTAAAGCTTCAGTAACTACTTTTAAGTTCTTATCGTCTTCTTTAATAGAAATTACATCTCCAGTTTTAACTCTGTATGATGGAATATCAACTTTCTTACCATTTACTGTTACATGTCCATGGTTAACTAATTGTCTAGCACCTCTTCTTGTATTAGCAAATCCAGTACGATATACTAAGTTATCTAATCTAGATTCTAATAATCTTAAGAAGTTAGTACCTTGAACACCTTTCATTTTAGCAGCTTCAGCGAAAGTCTTTTTAAATTGTCTTTCGTTTACGCCATACATGAAACGAACTTTTTGTTTTTCTTTTAATTGAGTTCCATAATCTGATAATTTTCCTTTTCTTGCATTACCGTGTTGTCCTGGACCATAAGGCCTTCTTGCTAACTCTTTTCCTGTTTCAGAAATAGAGAATCCAACACGTCTTGCTTTTTTGTAACTTGAACCTGTGTATCTTGACATAATGTCACTCCTTTCATTTATACAATTTAAATGAAATGATTTAGCCATATCTTAGGGAGTTTTTCTTTCGCCTTAACAGCATTAGTTACTTACTTATAAAAAACACTTTAAAATATTCTAAATCTGCTGTCTCAAGTAAATTGCATTTATAATTATATGTTAAAACCGTTGATATGTCAAGGAATTATAACTATTTCTTTGTTTTAATTAAATGTATGGAAAATAGACTAATTATGTGATAAAATATATTTGTAAGAATAGAGGTGAAGTATGCAAGGACAATTTTTAATTATTGGATCAGCTTTTGTTATCGCTTTAATTATTGTTATTATACTTCTTCACTTTATTAGAAAATTAGAAATGTCTTATTATCGTAATAAAGTTAAAAATCTTGAAGTTCAAAGAAATATGGTAGCATCTACTCCAGTTTTACTTGAACTATCTAAGGTGGAGCCTATTATTAAGAATGACAAGATGGAAGAAAAATATAATGCTTGGCAGGATAGATTTAATGATTTAAAAGAAAATAGATTAACGGTAATTGATGATATGCTTATTGACTTAGATATATATGTTGATAAGAGAGATTACAAAAGTTGTGGTTATCGTATGGCTAAAGTAGAAATTGAAATCTATAAAGTTAGAGAAGCTGCTGAACATTTACTTGAAGAAATCAGGGACATTACTTTAAGTGAAGAAAAATATAGATCTATTGTTATTAAGTTAAAGACTAAATATAGATCTTTAACTAAAGAATTTAATGATCATAAGCAATTATATGATACTATGGCTGAAGCAATTGATTTGCAACTTGAAAATATAGAGAGAAGATTCATGGACTTTGAAAAAGTTATGGAGAAGAATGATTATCAAGAAGTAGTTCATGTTGTTAAGGCTTTAGATAATATGATTGAGCACATGGAAATTATTATTAATGAAATGCCGGATGTATTATTGATGGCTAATCAAGTAATACCTAATCGTATGAAAGAAGTAGAAACGACTAATAAAGAAATGATAAAAGAAGGATATGTACTTGATTATTTAAATATTGATTATAACTTAGAAGAATCTCGTAAAAATATTAATACAATAATGGATAGAGTAAAAGTACTTAATCTAGAAGGAGCTATGTTTGATTTAAAGACTATGCTTGAGTATTATGATTCATTATTTATTGATTTTGAAAAAGAGAGATTAAGTAAAAAACTATATGAAGAAATAAAAAGTGACTTTTCTACTAAAATAGAGAAGACTAATCAATTAGTGAAAGATGTATATGATCAATTAGATGATATTAAGAGTATGTATGATCTAAATGATGAAGACGTTAATATAATTCACGAAGTTAATAAAGTATTAGTTGTTATTAATGATGATTATAAAAAGATGTTAAGTAAAGAAGAAGCTAAGTCTTCTGCTTACTCTATGTTAAATAGTGAGGTTGAATCATTAACTGTACGTTTAAGTGATATGGAAGATGAGTTTGATAAGGCTTTAAAATCACTTGGTAATATGTATGAAGATGAGGAAAGAGCTAAAGAACAACTTGATGAGATTAGAATGTTCTTAAAAGAATGTAAGAGTAAGATTAGGACATATAAATTACCTGTGGTAACTGATAACTATTTTGTACAACTTAGTGAAGCTAATGAAGCGATAGGAGAAGTAGTTAAGGAATTAGAAAGAAAGCCGATAGTTATTAAAACTTTAAATACTAGAGTTGATACAGCTCGTGATTTAGTTCTTAAATTATATAGTACTACTAATGAAATGATTAAGACGGCGCAATTAGCCGAAATGTCTATTGTTTATGGTAATAGATATCGTTCACATTATAAGGATGTTGAAAAGGGATTAGAAGAAGCAGAAAAGAAATTTTATAAGGGTGAGTATAAGAATGCTTTAGATATTTCTATTAAAGCTACTTCTACTATTGATGAAGAATTCTATAGAAAGTTGATGAGTGTATATGATGAATAATAAAGGTTTTGCTAAATATGAAGTGTTGACTATGGTAGCTGTTTTGATAATTCTTTTTGCTATAGGTTTTAATTTTATAATTAATAGTGCAAATACTCAAAAATTTAAGACTATGAGATCAAGTGCACAAAGTTTTGCTAATACAGTAGCTGGAGATACAGATGGTTTTGATGTTTATTTTAATGAACATTATTTATCAGAAGTATTAGATAATAAAATGTTAAAAGCGGTTAAAAGCCCATTTAGTGGAAAAAGTTGTGATGTTGATGAATCAAAAGTATTTGTATTAGATGGTAAAAGATTAGTTACTTTAAAATGTGATCAATACTTAATTGACAATGAAGATGATTCTTTAGGTGGAAAAATGAAAATATATAAAGTTGGTGAATGGACAGATAAAAGAGTAAATGAAGATGATCAAGAAATGAAAGTATATAATTGTAAAGATAAAGTATCTGGTAAAGAAGTATTTGATGATTATTATCAAGAATATAATTTTATTTATAAAGTAAATAAGAAGTTTGCTAAAGAGAATGCTTCTATCGATTCAGTAAAGAGCACAACTTGTGAAGTTGTTGAAAAGACTGTATATCGTACTAAAGAATTAGCTGATGAATAAAAAGTATTTATATACTTTTTATTTTTTTTATGTTAAAATATGCGTGGTGGTGATAATATGGATAGAGTATTATTAATCAAATATGGAGAATTAAGTACTAAAAAAGGGAATCGTAATTTTTTTATAAAGACTTTATATGATAATTTATTAGATAAATTACAAGGTTATGATGTAAAGATTAGAAAAGATAGAGCTCATATGTATATTGAGTTTAAAGATGAAGAATTTGATAGTATTAAGAATGTTGTTGATAAGACTTTTGGAATTCATGCATATAATATTGCTTATGTTCTTGATAATGAAGTAGAATTACTTAAATCAGAACTTTTGAGTGTTATTAAGACTTATAATTTTAGTACTTTTAAAGTAATAACTAAAAGAAGTAATAAGAATTTCCCTATCCATTCACAAGAGTTTAATCATGTTATTGGTGGTTTAATATTAAAGAATATTGATAATATTTCAGTTGATGTTCATAATCCTGAGTTAGAAGTTAATATTGAGATAAGAGATGATAATACTTACTTATATTTAAATACTTTCTATGGAAGTGGTGGATATCCAGTTGGAACTCAACCAAGAGCTATGTTAATGCTTAGTGGTGGTATTGATAGTCCTGTTGCTGGATATTTAGCAATGAAACGAGGAATAGTTCTAGACTGTGTATATTTTGAAGCTATGCCACATACTAGTTTAGAAGCACGTAATAAAGTTATTACTTTGGCACGTAAATTAGCTGGTTATTGTAAAGGTATTAATTTACATGTAGTTAACTTTACACCTATACAAGAAGCAATATACAAAAATTGTCGCGAAGACTATTGTATTACAATAATGAGAAGGATGATGTATAGGATAATGGACAATTTATGTAATAGTCATAATGCTTATGCTATTGTAAATGGAGAGAGTATTGGACAGGTTGCTAGTCAAACATTAACAAGTATGAAAGTAATTAATAGTGTTACTAATTTACCTGTTATTAGACCTTGTGCTTGTTTAGATAAATTAGAAATAATGGATTTAGCTCGTAAGATCGATACTTATGAGACTAGTATTTTACCTTATGAAGATTGTTGTACAGTATTTGTTCCAAAACATCCAGTTATTAATCCTAAACTAGATACAGCAATAATAGAGGAAGAAAAATTTGATTATCAAAAAATGATAGATGAAGTAGAGATTAATACTATTAAAGTGTTTGAAAAAGAAGATATTTTTAATGATTTATTGTGATAGCTTTGCTATCATTTTTTTGTTATAATTAAATTGGTGAAGGTTATGAAAGTAAAGCGGGAGACGGTTGAAAAAGTTTTGGCATTATTTGATGAAGAAGATATTATATATATTCATTCTGATAAACTTGATGGTAAATTAAAACAAGAAACTTTAGATAAACCAAAAGTAAAGATAAGAGGTGGTTATTGTGACAGACCGAGAAAATGATATTTATTGGGAAGAGTATTTTTTACCAAGTTCTCGAGTATTAAAAAATAATTTAGGAATAAAGAATGCTGATGAATTAAAAATTGCTGAAGCTAGTATTTCATTTGATAGATTAGTAGAATTACAAGATAAGCCATTAGAATTAGGTTGTGGAAAAAAACATTTACTTGCTCTTCATAAATATATATTTGAAGATATTTATCCATTTGCTGGAGAATATAGAAAAGTAAATTTAACTAAGGCTAAAGGTGGTTTCTTATTTTTTGATAAGCAAGAAGAGATAGATGATTATTTAAATGAATTATTTAATAATGTAGAAGAAAAGGTAGATAAGTGCCATAGTATATTTGATTTTTCTGATATATTAGCTAATCTTTATACTAAATTAATATATTGTCATCCTTTTAGAGAAGGGAATGGAAGAACTATAAGAGAATT
>CACXFY010000122.1 GCA_902767005.1 uncultured Erysipelotrichaceae bacterium | reverse complement strand
TCTTTTTCATCTGTTATATTTATTAAATTAGGTTTTTCATTATTCATATTATTCACTTTCCTATCATAAGTTAATTATATCATATTATCTTATTTTGAAAAGTTGTATATTCTAGTTTCTTCTCTAAAGCAGGATCTATATCTTCTAAACAATCTTTAGGATTTATATTATCTTTAGGAATATAAATATTATTTAATGATTCTAATAAAGTATCAGGTAATGATAATTTATCTAAATAATCTAAATATTGATAATAAGTATTAATGTCTTTTCTATGAAAATTCTCTTTAGATAAAGCATTTAATAGAATCATGTTGTAGCAATATAAATCAGTATTATCTGTAGGTATTACTATATCACTATCAGTAGTTTTATATTTATCTGGTAATGATTTAATATATTGATTCTTCAATAAATAATAAGCCATATTTAATGGTTCTCCTACTCCTAAATAAGAACTATCTAAATCTACTGCTTTTACCTTATTATCTTGATCAATAATAAAATTAAATTCATTTAAATCTCCAAATTGTAATTTATTATTAGGTATTTTTACTCTTTGTACTTTATCTAATATGTCTCCCATTTGTTTTAAGTAAAATAGCTTCGTTTGTAAATCTATTTTAGGATTATTAATAAGTACTCCTAGATTTCTATGATTATATATAATCGGCATAGCTAAACCAGCTATATTTCCATCTACATAAATAATTGAATCTGGTATTATTAATTCTTCTATATTTTTATAATCTTTTAAAGTGTCTAGTGTTGTTACTGTATAGAGTTTTTTAGACATAATAGTACTATCTTCTTGAGAATCTAAATATTTAAATACTCTTTCTTTTTTGTCAGGTAAATATTTTCTTTTTAAGACTAGCATATAAGCTTCAGTATTTAATACACCAGGTTCTAAATATAATTCTCTTAATTTTCTTATTTCTCTCATACGAAGGTTTAATATATGCACATAACCACCTCTTTTTGGTTACATATTATAACACATAATACTTATTTTTACTAATTTATGTTATTATATATTCGGAGGTAATAATATGAGCAAATTAGGTGGTAAGAGAAAAAATTATTTAAATTGGGATGAATATTTTATGAGCATTGCTAAATTAACAGCTGGTAGAAGTAAAGATCCTAATACTCAAGTTGGAGCTTGTATAGTTAGTCAAGATAATAGAGTTCTTTCTTGTGGTTATAATGGAGCTCCTAATAATTTTCCGGATGAAAAGTTTCCATGGGAAAGAGAAGGAAAACCATTAGAGACTAAGTATATGTTTGTATGTCACGCTGAGGCTAACGCTATAGATAATTTTAGAGGATATAAAAAAGAATTTGAGGGTGCAAGAATATATGTAGATTTATTTCCTTGTAATGAGTGTGCTAAAAAGATTATACAAAGTGGTATAAAAGAAGTAATATATTTATCTGATAAGTATAAAGATACTGATGGTACTATTGCTTCTAAATTAATGTTTGATACTTGTGGAGTTAAATATAGACAGTTAGATACTAGTAAAGATAAAGATATAAAGATAAGTTTACAACCAGATGTTGTAGTAAGTTATATAGATTAAAAAAAAGACTAATAATTAGTCTTTTTTTATTCAATAATCCATGGATTGTTATCAGTTCCAGAGCCACTTGTAATCAAAGCACCATTATCTAGTGATATTACTGGTCGAATAGAATTGTTATCCAAAGTGCTTTCTATAGTATAGTAGCTACCTATAGTATAATAGTCAACATAAGTAAAATAAGTATTGAAAGAATTTGGGGACATACTCCAAAATGAATTAGACATTAGTGAATATGGAGGACCATAATTTCTAGCTTCTGAATTAGTTATTAACGCAACTGGATATGATAATTTAGCTTTATTATTGTTTGTTGAAAACTGATCAAGAGTATTAGGACACTCAAGATTAGTATTTATATCATTTCCAAATGATATAGCACCACTTCTAATATTAGATGTATTCTTATCCCAACCGGCTAATTGTTTTACTCTTCTATTATTACAATACACAACATCTTCTAGTTTGTCTGTATAATTTAGCATATTGTTTTTGTACCAATTATCAACAATACTTTTGGCATTTGAATCATATTTATTAACAGATGAGTCAGTTAACATTTCACTTAAAGCATCATCTATTCCTTTGCCAGAATCTAAGTTAATATAATATGCGTCGTCATTATATATTATTGAGTAAATATATGAAATACTTGAACATTCTCCTGATTCATTCCAACATGTATAATGAGCATTATCTAATCCTTCATACCAATCATTTCCACCACTTAGTGTTTTAATATCACCTGATAAAGTATATGTATTAGTATTTCTATTATAAGTAAAACTAGTACTATATTTATATCTTGAGTATGGGCATTTATAATTTAAATGATATTTTTTATTATATTTATATCCTACCATAGCTAACGATTTAGTGTCAGCATTATAAGGAGCATAAGCAATAGATGAGTATGAAATATCATCAATAACATAACTTATTAAGTATGCATCACTATTAGAATAATAATCATTAACAAAATATATAGTTTCGCATGTATCATTGCTTGTTCGACAAGTATATTTTCCAAGTAAATCTTTATAATTATAATCATTCCAAACAGCAGTAGTTGTATCTTCTAAAGTAAATGTTTTAGTATTTGTATCATATTTAAAAGAATTACCATACATATAAGGATAAGCTAAACTCATATTTGTATAATCTATTCTTTTTATACCTGGGGTGTTTTGTCTATTTGATTCACATTTTCCATCAACTGGTGATCCATCATATATTACTTTAGTACCTCCAGTTTCGGTAGTTCTTATTACTTTCCAGCATTGATTTGCAAATATTAAAGTATTATTATCGCATTTATCAAAATATACTTTTGTAGCAGGTACTGTCTCTCCTACTTTTTCAGTAACATTTCCTTCATACTTTACTACACAACTATTTTCACTAGCAGAATCAATAATAGTTTGATTAAGTTTTGGAAGATTTTTAATTGTTATAGTACTATTAATAATAATTTCACCTTTACATATAGCAAAAACTCCAATTGGAATTAATAATATAATACTTATAATCATTAATACTTTTTTATTCTTTTTCTTTACAATAAAAATAGAAATAATAGTTATAATAATTATTAATAATACTAATAATAGTAAGTGTGATCCGGTTTTAGGATTTAAAATTGGATTTTTTGTTGATAAAGGAAGTTTTACTTTAGTAGTATCATTGTATATTCCAGAATTAAATTTGTCTTTTGGTATTTCTTTTTTATAGTTAACAGATAAATAAACTGTTTTAGTTGAGTTAGCTTTTATGACATTTGATTTGTCTTGAGTTTCAAATGAGTAATCAAGATAAGATGTTTTATTATTAATATTATGACTATCAATATAGTAATTACTATTTGAGTTATTTTTCACAACTAATTCATATTGAATAGTATCATTTAGTTTACCCATGTTCAAATTTAAATTTATAGTATTTCCTGCTGCAGTTGCGGTTTCTAATTCTGCTACATTTGATGTTTTGTCTTTTATAGTAATAGAATCAATAGTAATGGCATCATTATTACATGTTTCAGCATGAACTAATATAGGAACAAACATAATTATTAATAATATTAATAGCATTTTCTTCATATTAATCACTTCTATCTTTCTATTATTTACTTATATTGTACTATATAATACTTAATATTATCAATTATTAGGTATTATTTATGTAGTGGTTTACAATCATAAAAAAAATAAGAATTAATTCTTATTTTTTTATTTCTAATGTAGTAAATACTAAATTGTGATCGGAATACTTTTGATATGTTAGTATAGTCTC
>CACXFY010000121.1 GCA_902767005.1 uncultured Erysipelotrichaceae bacterium | reverse complement strand
TTCTCCTAAATACTTAATAGATATTCCTGAACATTCTATATGCCAACCAGGATAACCCATTCCCCAAGGAGAATCCCATAATAATTCATGATTCTCAAACTTACTAGTAGTAAACCATAAAGCAAAATCAGCTTGATTACGCTTATTACTATCTTCTTCTACACCTTCTCTAACACCAACAACCATTTGATCTTCTTGATGATTTGTTAAAACATAATAGTCATTTAGTTTACTAATATCAAAATATACATTTCCTCCAGAAACATAAGCATACTCTTCATCAAGTAACTTCTCAATCATCTTAATATACATGTCTATATTAGAAGTAGCTGGACTAATAATTTCTGGTTTCTTACAATTTACTTTTTCAAAATCTTCAAAAAAAGCATCTGTATAAAACTTAGCAATTTCCATAGCAGTTTTATTCTCTCTCTTACTTGCTATACTCATCTTATCTTCACCAGAATCAGAATCACTAGTAAGATGTCCAACATCAGTGATATTCATACATCGAGTAACCTCATAGCCTAAATATCTTAATGTCTTATCCAAAATATCATGCCCAATATAATTACGTATATTTCCAATATGAGCATAATGATATACAGTAGGTCCACAAGTATAAAATTTTACCTTTCCTTCTTCAATTGGAGTAAATTCTTCTACTTGTCTACTCAATGTATTATATATTTTCATTCTATCACCACCTGTTAGTAGTATATCATAAAACAAAAAAAAGAGACATATAAGTCTCTTTTATAATTAAATTAAAGCTAAAATTATGAATATAATTAATAATATAGCGAATAATTCAACAAATAATTTCCAAACTTTACCTAACCATTCTTTATAACTAACACCTAACCAAGCAAGTACTGGCATTAATATAGCACTAGTTGGTAATACTAATACTCCAGCTCCAAACATAGATTGATAAATGATTGCAGCTAAGTTAGTAACTTTAGCAGAAGCATCAGTTAATAATGATACATGATATGGTACTACACTTTGGAATGCATAAGCAGCATCTACATTAAATAATCCTGCAAAGAATGCTACTACAGTAGTAGTAAATACATTAAATCCTTTAGTTAATCCAAGTACAGTCTTATATAAGAATAATTGGAATGGATGCCATGTACATAATACTAATACTGTAAATACTAATATTACTACAAATGCTGGTAATAATGCTTTTTTAGCACCATTAGCAAATCCTTCTAAGAAATCATTGAATTTAACTTTATAAATAAATGCAGTAACTATTGTAACAACTGCTAACACAGTATATAAATCAGTAACACTCCAGCTACCAAAACTATTAATATTTCCTAATAGTTTTCCAAATAAAGCAAATCCAAAAATCTTAAATCCTGTAACTGCATCAGTAGCTTTAGAAAATGCAGTAACATTTAGTGCATTTTCAGACCATGGAATAAATGCTAATACCATTAATACAAATAAGAATATAAATCCAATTACTAATGGCCAAATCTTATGTTTAGAATCAACAATAGTTGGAACTAAACCTTCATCTTTAACATTTTCATCTACTTTAGCAACAATAATATCTTCATCTTTTAGTGCTGCTTTATTAGCGTTCTTTCCTTTTCCTTTGCTAGACTTTTTAGCACCAGACTTAGTTGTTGTCTTTTTAGATGTTGTTTTCTTTGCTGTTGTTTTTTTAGCAGTAGATTTTTTAGCAGTAGTCTTTTTATCAGCTGGCTTTTCAGCTTTTACTTCAACTACTTCTTCCTTAACTTCTGCCTTCTTTACTGTTACTTTTTCTACTTTCATATCTTTTTTACCTACTTTATTCATATGTAAAATAGTATTAAAGATAACTATTATCATACCAGCAATTAAGATAATAAATCTTACACCGATTTGATATCCTAGTTTTAATTGAAAAGCATCAAGTAAACCAGATATATTAGCATATGCATATGTAGTTCCAGCAAGTCCTATAGCAGTTGCACCAACTAAAGTTAAAGCAACTGTGATCTTATCATAACCCATTAATAAGATTAATGCAGCTAAGAATGGGAAGAACACAAACATACCAATTTGTAATCCACAAATTGAAGTAAGTAGCGCTAGAAGCACAATCATGCATGCAATAACTATTTTTTCCTTTCCAACAAATTTCGCAACAATTCTATCTAAGAAAGTACGATAAGCTGGGATTTTATATAATATTCCATAAAATCCACCAATTAGAACTATAAATAATGCAATATATCCAAAATATGACAAAGCAGTTAATGGATAATTGAATAAATCAAATAGTCCCATTTGAATGCGTCCTTGATCAGTATAAGAACCTGAGAAAACAGCAGTTGGAAAAACCCAAGTTAGTATCAACATTACTAAAATAGTGACAAGAACGACTTTGATTACACTATGTTTTTTCATAATTAACCTCCCACTATAATTATAACGATTTAAAAAGGACTTTACAAGTGTTTACACTAATTTTTATTAAAAAACAAAAAAAGATTCAACATTATGAATCTTTTTAATCTTTATCAATAGGTTTCATTAATGGGAATAATAATACATCACGTATTGAATCCTTTTCAGTAAAGAACATAACCATACGATCAATACCATATCCAATACCACCAGCTGGTGGAAGACCATACTCTAATGCTTCTACATAATCCATATCAATATCAGTAGCTTCTTCATTTCCTAATTCTTTTTCAGACTCTTGAGCTTCAAATCTTTCTAATTGATCAATTGGATCATTTAATTCAGTAAATGCATTAGCAAATTCTTTTCCATCAATAAATAATTCAAATCTATCAACAAATCTAGGATCATCTGGATTCTTCTTAGTTAAAGGAGAAATTTCAATTGGATGACCATATAAGAATGTTGGTTGAATTAAAGTTTCTTCTACATATTTTTCAAAGAATCTATTAATAATATGACCATAAGCTTTCTCATGTTCTTCTAATTCAATATCATGTTCTTCAGCCAATTTTAAACACTCTTCTAAAGAATCTATTTTTTTAAAATCAATACCAGTTTGTTCCTTAATAGCATCAGTCATACTAACTCTCTTCCATGGAGCTTTAACACTTATTTCATGTCCACCCCAATTAAAAGTAGTTTTACCCATTACTTCTTCTGCTATCTTAACAAACATACCTTCTGTTAAATCCATCATTCCATCTAAATCACTATAAGCTAAATATGCTTCTAATTCAGTAAATTCAGGATTATGTTTT
>CACXFY010000120.1 GCA_902767005.1 uncultured Erysipelotrichaceae bacterium | reverse complement strand
TTGGGCTGAAGCGTCCTTTACTCTTATTGCTTCCGCAACATTTCCTTCAGCTGTCTTTTGATTATTATATGCTTGCATATATTGTTCATAAGCTTCACATGCATCTGCAAAAGCACTCATCTCTCCAGAAATAGTAGCCTTAAATTCACCAACAAAGTCCTCTACTTGCCCAATAAAATTATCATATGATGGACCTTGCCAATTAGATCCTAAACTACTCGTAGCTGAACTATAAGATGAGAATCCACTTTCAACATTTCCTAAATCTCCAGTTACTGTTCCACCTGATACCATAATATCACTCCTATTTCAAATTAATTATTGCTTGTTTTAAAACACTAATAGAATATATTAATTTATTTGTCTCTTCTTCAGTTAAATAAAAATCTATTTTCTTACTAGCCCCATTTTTATTTATAATACTTGGAAGTCCTAAATATAAATCATTTGTCTTGTCATAAGTAGAAACAACCATTACTGTATTTTCATCACCAAGTATAGCATTAGTAATTCTAACTAAACACATACCTATTCCATAATAAGTAGCACCTTTAGCTTTTATTATTTTATAAGCAGCTTTTTTAACATCCTCATCAATCTCTCTTAATTCTTTTTCATCTAGAAAGTCTGTAATAGGCTGCAAAGCAATATTAACATTACTCCAAGGAATAAATTCTGATTCTCCATGTTCTCCTATTACATACCCATGTACATTACTAGGTGATACACCAACTTTTTCTCCAATAATAAATCTAAGTCTTGCTGTATCTAAAGTTGTCCCACTACCTATTACTTTCTCTTTTGGATAATTAGCATACTTACTAACTAAATATGTCATAATATCAACTGGATTAGTTGCTATTAAAAATACGCCACTAAATTTATTCTTCATTACTTCATCAATAATACCTTTAAATATATCTGCATTTCTTTTTAACAAATCTAATCTAGACTCTCCTAATTTTGAATTAACACCAGCAGCCAATACAATTAATGCTGCATCATGACAATCACTATAATCCCCTACTTTAATTTTCATCTTTGATGGTGAAAAAGCAAGACAATGGTTCAAATCCATTACTTCTCCCTCAACTCTTTCACGATTTAAATCTATTAAAGCAAGTTCATTAACATGTGTTCTTTGATTAAGTAATGCATAAGCATAACTCATCCCAACATTTCCACATCCAATTATTACAACCTTTTTATTCTTCATAGTCTCACCTATTTTAATTATACACTAAAAAAGAACTAATTATTAGTCCTTTTTGTTTTTTTTAAACAAATATACTATACTTGTCTATTTCTAGATTTTTTTATTCTTTTTTAAATAATCAATTAATTGCTTATATCCAGTATCATTCCACATCTTTAGTCTTACATCATCTTTAAAAGATCCAAGTGTTTTTTCTTGTCCTTCTGGAATAAAGATAAAATCCCAACTCCATCCATATTTACCTTGTAATCTTCTAGAAATACTGCCTTCTGTTATTGACTTAAATACAACTGGTTCACTTCCATATTCACAATAAGCAAGTACTTGTACAAATCGAGCTTTTCTATTTTCTTCACCCTTCATTAGTTTTAAGATACCTTTTTCTCCAATAGTATCTCCTACATAATGAGTATAAGCTGCTGGAAACCCACCTAAAGCATCAATCATTATTCCAGTATCATTCTTTACTACATTGGCTTTTAATTCTTCACTAGCCCATTTAGCTGAATAGGCAGCAACTTCTTCAATACTATCTGCTTGTATTTCTACTGTGTCCATTTTTACATTATCAACTTCTACACCAATTGGCTCTAGAAATTTTTTTGCTTGAGCAATCTTAGCCCAATTTCCTGTTACTAATGTTATTTTTTTCATACACATACCTTCTTTCTTTTTTTATTTCTTTTTCAATAACATTCACTATATTTTTAAAGACTTCTTCCTCGTCTTCATCCCGATTAATACAAATTACTCTCTCACTTTTATTTACCAATTCTTTATATAATAATGAGCTTGAGAATAATATTTCTTTTTCTTCATTTGTATATGGTAAATTATCTCTCTTTTCAGCTTTTAATAAAGCCTTCGAAAAATTCCCATCTAAAACAATAGTCAAATCTGGAACTTTATTAAAATTACTTAATGTACTATACATCATATCTACATTATCTTCTAATCTACCACCATATTTTCTAGTAAACATTATTCCTTCAATAATACATATTGTATCAAATCCTCTATCACTAATAACAACTTTATCGTCTTCTAACATTGGTAATATATAATTATCTTCATCAAAAGCTTGTTTAGCCGCAATTAGTAATGCTTCAGCTTTAGGATTACCTATATCAAAAAATCTACTCTTAGTAGAAAATAATATATCAAATATTTTACTACCATAATCTTTATGATTCCCATCTGTTATTTCACCATTAAATATTACTCTAGAATCATCTTTATATTTTTCTTTTAATTTATTAAAGTAATAAGTTTTTCCACTTCCACTTATACCTTCTATTGTAATTAAAGTACCCATTAGTATCCTTGTTCCCAAAAGAAGTTAACCCATTGTATTTGCTTAATCATATCTACATATATTATATCCATATCTTCATTATCTAATTCAATATTTTTCATATCTTCATTTAAAATTAATGAATAAATGGCCAATACTTTTTTACCACGTTTTTTTAATTCATTTACTAATAGATTAACACTTCTTCCATGACTAACTATATCTTCAAATATAATATATTCATCTATTTCATCATCTAAAGTTTCATTAACAAATTTAGCTTCTCCATAATCCCATTTATTATCTGAATTAGTCATTTGTATTTGAACCATATCAACTCTTCTAACATCTATTCTATGTGATACCGCAACAAGTAATGGTAAACCACCACGAGCTACTCCAATAAGACCAAATTTTTTATCTTTAAATTTCTCTTGTATATCTTTACTTATTAAATCTACACCAAGAAGAAAATCTTTTTCTCCATATTTTATTTTTATTGAAGGATCTCCATCATTTATTAATCTTTCTTCCTTTAAACATCTTTTCATATTACTCACCTACTAAAGGATCAATCATTCCATTCTCCTTAAATCCTAATATTCTATCTCTACAAGCTGTACATTCTAAACAAGGCTTATCTCCTTCTTCATAACAAGTCCAAGTAAGTTCAAAAGGTACTTTTAAATAATTACCTATACCAATTATTTCTCTTTTACTAAAGTTTACTAGTGGAGCTTCTACTTTTACTTTTTCTCCACTTCCTATATATATTGCTTTATTAATAGCCCTATTAAATTCTTTAGAACAATCTGGATATAAACTATAAGCAACTCCTGCTTCCATGTGTATTCCATAATACACAGTTTTAATATTTTTACTAATTGCATAACTACAAGCTATTGATAATAATAATCCATTTCTAAAAGGTACATTAGTAGATACATCTTCATCTTCTTTTAATTCTTTTACTTGTTCATCATAAGTTATTTTTGGTATTTCTTTACTAGAAGTATTTAACATAGAACAATCAGAATATTTAAATAAATTACTAATATCTAATATATCTAAATTAACATCATAATAATCAGCTATTTTTTTAGCACACTCTAATTCTTTTATATTTTTTTGTCCATAATTAAATCCTAGACAACATACATTCTTATTACCATATTTTTTTATTGCTTTCGCAAGACAAACAGTACTATCAATTCCACCACTAAATATAACTACTACTTGCATTTTACTAATCTCCTTGCCATTATAACACCAGATACTGATGCCATCATAAGACCAATAGTTAAACCTCCACCAGTACCAATGGAATATAAATTACTAAGTGATGTTTCAAAGTTCTTATCTACTATTACTTCATTACCATAAAACTTAATTTCTGGTCCATATAATAAATTATCTTTATCAGCAAACCCAGGAATTATCTTATCTACTCTCTTAATAAAATCTATAATATTTACTACTGTTCTATAATCAAGTACTAAACCCAAATCATAAGGATATATTTCATTCATAGTAGGTTCAACACTATTATTAATAATCTTCTTTTTAGTAGTAACTTTATTATCAATTAAATCTCCAAATCTTTGGACAATAGCATATCCATTACTTAACATATTAGCTTTCTTCGCAATATTGAATCCATATTCTAATGGACTTTTTAAATCTTTATTAAACTTATAAGAAACTAATATAGCTAAATTAGTATTATTACTTTTTCTATCTTTATAAGCATGCCCATTTACTAACGTACATCCATTATCATATGTCTCTGGTGTAACAAAACCACTTGGATTCTGACAATAAGTTCTAATCTTATCTTTATATGGACCATATCCTATAATCTTACTTTCATATAATAAATCATTTACATATTGCATTACTTCATCTTTTAATTCATATCTTATACCAATATCCATATATCCATTACGACATTTAATTTTATATTTATTACATATTTCTTTAAAACTATTAGATCCATCTACACCAACAGCCATAATTACTTTATCTGAAATATATTCATCATTACCACATTTTACTCCACATACCTTTTTATCTTTTACTATTAAATCTGTTACTTCTTTTTCAAATAACATATATACTTTATCTTCTAAAAATCTTTCAATTTCTAAAAATAATTCATGTGCTTTTTCTGTACCTAAATGTCTAATAGGAACATCTACTAAATTTAATTTTTCTTTATTAGCTCTTTCTTGTAAATCTATTATTTCATCTACTCTACTTATTCCTTCTAATTTATGACTTGCTCCAAAATGAAGATATATATCATCTACATATTTCATATATTCTTTTATTTCTTTACTACTGTAGTATTGTTTAATAAAACTATCATCTTTTCCTCCAATATAGATATCATCATTATCTATATTATAAGAAGATAAATGGTATGACAATAACTTACCATCAGAGAAAGCTCCAGCCCCACTAAAGCCTCCAATTATATTACATATCGGTTTACATCTAATACATTTTCCAGTCTCTTTAATAGGGCACTTTCTGTTCTCTATTCTTTTACCTTTTTCAATTAATAAAATCTTTTTATTAGCATTTAACTTTATTAATTCATAAGCACAAAATATACTACTAGGTCCCATACCAACAATAATAATATCAAACTTATCGTTCATATATCTTCACCCCAAAATCATATAAGTAATCAAAGCCATATACTTCATTCAATTTTTCTCTATACTCTCTCTTTTTACTATCTGGACATTTCTGATATCCTTTAATAATATTCTCACAAATTATTTTTACTTCTTCGATAGATTTATCTGTAGTATCAATACCTATATATGGAATGTCATATTTTTTTGCAAATTCTAACATAATATCATAACCATCTTGTAATGCTTCTTCATTAGTTAGATCTTTATCATTAGGATTTCTCTTCATTATTCTTTTTATTCTCTCATCAACACTTGCATAAAGAATAATAGTTAAATCTGGAATAACTCCAAGACCAAGTAATAAATCCCACTCTTTATCATTTAAATTTTCATGTTCAAAATAATACAATGAAATAATACTTCTCTCAACTATAGAATTATCATTTTCTTCTTCATCAACATC
>CACXFY010000119.1 GCA_902767005.1 uncultured Erysipelotrichaceae bacterium | reverse complement strand
GGTAAAACTAAAGCTGCTCAAAGTAAAGGAATGGCTTCTGCTAATAGAAAATTACCAGCTGATTTAGATGATAAGATGAGAAAAGAGATTGAAAGTATTGCGATGAAGGCATTTAAGACTTTAGGTAGTGCTGGAAACTCTAGAATAGATTTCTTAATTGATGAAAAGAGTAAGAAAGTTTATTTAAATGAGATTAATTCTATTCCTGGAAGTTTGGCTTTCTATTTATGGGATGCTAAAGATATTAACTTTACTCAAGTACTTGATGATATGATTAATATTGGTATTAAAGATTATAAGAAAAGAGTAAGTAAAACGCATTCTTTTGATACAAATATTTTACAAGGATTTGCTGCACGTGGGGGAGTTAAAGGTATGAAAGGAGCAAAAGGAAAACTAAGATAGTTTTTCTTTTTTCAAGAAATAAGGTGATAATTTGAATGATTTATATATCGATTATGATTTTTTAATGAAAGATATAATCGATGCTGTTATTAATATGTTTGATTATCCTTTAGATTATGGGGAGTTATCTAGATACTTTCTTGATTTGAAGTATGGTGAGACTAGTGTTATTGATACTGTAATGCATGGTAGTGAAATGTATGTGAGTATTGATAGTAAAGGTAGAATAGAT
The DNA here is from genome assembly GCA_902767005.1 of uncultured Erysipelotrichaceae bacterium. The sequence goes on along the minus strand of CACXFY010000119.1, from coordinate 1,864 downwards.
AATATCATCGAAAAATGTAAAATGTTCTTAACTGAGAGTAGAAATGATTATGAGGCTGCTAAAGCAGAACAGTTAAGTGAAGAAGAATTAGAATTCTTTAAAAATGAGTCATTAAAGTGGGAACAAATAATACAAATACTTTCAACAATGAAAACAGATAAGTTTACTACTCCTAGTTTGGATAAGTATACGTTTGTTGTATTACCAAGAAAAAAAGGTTGTTCTTTAGATGATTCTTTATATGATGGAACAGATGATATTCAAAATACTTTAAGAAATTTAGAGTCTATGGAAGGTTTAATTATAGCTTCAATGGATTCTAAAGGAATGATTGTTACAAGGAAAAGAGGTACTGGACTACATAAGGCTGGAGATCATACTATGTATAAAAATGTTGGTAATAATCAAAGAATATTATTTAAACAGTGTGAGAATAATGAAAATGTATTTTTTGTTTTAGTAGTTAGTTGTAATGTTCATGGTAATGATCAAAAAGATGATGCAAGAGAAAATCAATATGATGATTTAACTAGTGAATTAGGAAAATTTCTTGATGGTTTTAGAGAAGATGGAAGGGTTATATTGAGTGAAGAAGACTTGCGTAGATTAAATGATCAATATCAATTATATAAACAATCATTAGTTAGAAGAATAGCAAGAGATAAATCAGATGCAAAATTGGAGGCATTAAACAAGTTGGTTGCTAGAATTACTAAAGATGTTAAAAATAAAAATATGAATGGAGGTGACATATATGGATAGAGAAGAAATGAGAAAGCATAGACTTTACTTATCGTTTTTAAATCTTTTAAGATTAAGAGGTTTGAAAATACAAGATAAAGAGTTAATTAGTAATAATGAAGCAATATTGGAAAAACTAAAAAATTATTCTTCTGATATTGATTTTAAATTATTAGAATATTTTTATTCATATCTATATATTAACTTTGAAAAATTATGTAATTCATATATTTATTTAGGTAATGGTTTTGTTTCTGTTCTTAAAAAGGATGATGATGAGGATAAGATTACTTATACTTACAATATAATTACTAAAGTAGGGGAAGAAGATATTCCAATAAAAAATGAAGAAAGAGTAATAACTTATAATAAAAAAGATAATAATTATTTGGCTTGTAAAAATACATATTATTCAACTGCTCAAGCAATAGAAATGATAAAACTAGAAACTGATAGTATTAATTATTCTAATGTAGGATTATCATATGCGATGGATGCTATTGATGATGAGGTTAATACTAAAGTTGTATTTAGAAATTTCCATGATTATTTATTATTAACAGAAGTAAGTGTGACTTCTGAGGGTGATAAAATTAATTATTATGAGACTGATGGTAATGATTTGAGTAGAATTGTTAGAGCAGGTAAGGTTTCTTTAGATGAACATATTAATAATTATGCATTTAATATAAGAAACTTAAGAAATAAAATAGTACATGGTTATTATCCAAATGATACTTATATGTCTATAGATTTCTTACGTTATATGGATAATGATGTAATTGATTCAATTATTAAAGCAGGTAATCGTTATAATGAAGAGACTAATAGTTTTATTAAAGAAGGTATTGATTACGATAAAAAAGTTGATGTTGATTTAAGAAGTACACTTGCTTTAAATAAAATAGAAGATGCTGAAGAAGTTGTTGATATTATGGGTATATTAGAAAAAAGAAATAGAAATAGAGAGAGATAAGGTCAATTAATAATTGGCCTTTTTTTCAACAAAAAAACTAGCAATGTTGCTAGTGATTAATAAAAAAATGGTGGGCTGTTAGGGATTCGAACCCTAGACCCACTGATTAAGAGTCAGTTGCTCTACCAACTGAGCTAACAGCCCATT
>CACXFY010000118.1 GCA_902767005.1 uncultured Erysipelotrichaceae bacterium | reverse complement strand
AGATTTACTTTCTCTATATGGTTAATAATAGTTTGTATTGTAACAATAATTATTAAGTTTTTATTATATTTATATACAAAAATACTATATAAAAAGTATGATAACATTTTGATTAAAGCTAATAGTATGGATCATAGAAATGATTGCTTTGTTACTTTTGCTAACTTAATAGCTTGTCTTTGTGCAGTCTTTAATATATTTATAATAGATAGTATTGTTGGTATTGGTATTAGTATATGGATTATTATTAGTGCATTAAGATTGTTTAAGGAAAGTTATGATGTACTTATGGATAAAAGTATGGATGTTAAGACGAAGAATAAAGTATTAGAAATTATAAATAATCATAAAGAAATTTATAGAATTAATCATTTTAATGCAACTCCAGTGGGATATCAATATCAAATATCTTTTACAATATTTGTTGATGGTAACTTAAGTACTTTTGAATCACATGATATTGCGAATAGATTAGAGAAAGAAATTGATAAAAAAGTAGAAGAAGTTTACTTAACTGTTATACATGTTAACCCAATTGATAAAAAAATGTGATATAGTATAAGTAGGTGATAGTATGATTTTTGCAAGTAATAATAAAGATAAATTAAAAGAAGTAAGAGCAATATTTAAAGAAACAGAAATTACAGCTTTAAGTGATATGAATTTAGAAGTGGATGTTGAAGAAGATCAAAAGACATTTTTTGAGAATGCTTTAAAGAAGGCGAAAGAGATATATGAAGTTTGTAAAGAGCCAGTTATTGCTGATGATTCTGGATTATGTATAGAAGCACTTGGTGATTGGCCTGGTGTATTAACTAATAGATTTCTTGATGCTAACTGGGATTATAAAAATGATTATATAATACGTAAAGTTAGTGATTATGAAGATAAGTCATGTGAAGTTGTATGTAACATTGTATACTATGATGGTGAGGATAGTATAGTTGGAGAAGGTATTATTGGTGGTAAGATAGTTGATCCTAGAGGAGAAAACGGTTTTGGATTTGATCCAATAGTAGAACTTGATAATGGAAAGACTTTAGCGGAACTAACTCCACAAGAAAAAAATAAATGTAGTGCTAGATGTATGGCTATTAAAGATTTATATAGAAAATTACTTGTTTATGGTAAAATAAAGAAGTAGTTATGTTATAATTAGATAGAATATGGAGGGACTTATATGGATGAAAAGTTTGATGTAAAGAAGAAAAGAATTAGTATATTAGATAACTATGGTGAAAATTTTCAAGAAAAAGATTACATTACTAATCCAGCAATAGGTAGAGATGAACAAATTAAACAATTAATATTAATATTACTTACTCCAGATAAGTCTGCTGTTTTAATTGGTAAACCTGGTGTTGGTAAAACTGCTTGTGTTGAGGGACTTGCTTATCGTATACAAAAGCATATGGTTCCAGATGTGTTAGCTGATTATCAAGTTATTAAAGTTAATACTTCAGCTTTACTTGGTGTGGATCCAGTTACTGGAGAAGCTAAAATTAATAACTTAATTGATGAAATAAAAAGTAGAAGTAAACTAATATTATTTATAGATGAGATTCATACTTTGATGGGTACTAAAGGGGAAGCTTTAGACTTCGCTAATATGTTTAAACCAGCACTTGATCGTGGAGATATTAAAGTAATTGGTGCTACTACTACTGAAGAGTATGAAAGATACATTTTAAGAGATAAGGCGTTTGTTAGACGTTTCCAAAAAGTAGAAATATTTGAACCTACTAGAGAAGAGAATATTGGTATTTGTATTGGTACTCTTCCTAAGATTGAGAAACGTACTGGAGCTAAGATGATGTATACATCCTTTATTCAAAGAAGAATAATGGAATTTTTAACTGATATTACTTCTGAGTATAAGAGAGTATATGAGATTGGTTCCAGATATCCAGATGTTACTTTGACTATTATTCAACAAGCTTTTTCTAATGCATTATTTGATAATAGAAGAGAAGTTAATATTGTAGATTTTAGAAATGCTATTTTACATTCTAAGAATATTTATCCAGATGTTATTACTAAAAATCTTCCTGTGTTTGACCAAATGTTTGCTGATCAAATTGAAGAATATAATAAGAGTAAATTCACTGGTACAGTTGAAAGATTGGGAGAATAATGTAAAATATTGTCTATTTACATAAGCAAGAATTTGATTTTTGCTTATTTTTTTTGTTTATGTTAGTATTAATTTAAATACAATTATGGAGAAGGAGAGTAATAATTGTATAGCGCCAGAGCTCTAAGCTTGACGAGGTTAGTAGGTTATCGAAAATTCGGCGGGTACTACTACGGTGATATAGTGCATCGTTAGATATATTACAAAGAGTAAAATCAAAATTATAACAAAATATATATCTTCACTAGTTTTCATAGTGGAGGTATTTTTATGTGTGGAATTGTAGGATATAAAGGAAAACGAAACGTAAAAGATATTTTATTGAACGGATTGAAAGCGTTAGAATATCGTGGATATGATAGTGCTGGAGTGGCTTTTAAAAATAGTAGTGAAATACAAGTAGTTAAAAGCGTAGGTAAAATATCTAATTTAGAAGAAAAATTAAGTAAAGCTAAATTAATAAAATGTGATATGGGTATTGCTCATACTAGATGGGCTACTCATGGGGGGCCAAATGAAGTAAATGCACATCCACATACTTGTGGTAAGATTACATTAGTTCACAATGGAATAATTGAAAATGCTCATGAATTAAGAGATAGGTTAATTGATTCAGGAGTGAAATTCGTAAGTGAAACTGATACAGAGGTAGCTTGTGCACTTATTAATTCTTATTATGAAGGAGATGTTATTAAGGCTATTAATAAAGCTTGTAAAGATATTATAGGTAGTTATGCTTTTGCTATTGTAGTAGATGGTGATGATAAATTATATGGTATAAGAAAAGATAGTCCATTAATACTAGGTGTAGGTGAAGATGATTTATTCTTAGCTAGTGATATAGCAGCTATTATTGATTATACTGATAAATATGTTTTACTAGATGAATTAGAAATAGTAGAAATTAGTAAAGATGGATATCTAATTACAAAGAATGGTAAAAGTGTAGATAAAGAAGTGCTTACTGCTGATGTTTCAAGTGAAGCTAGAGATAAATGTGGATATGAACATTTTATGTTAAAAGAGATTATGGAAGAACCAGTTGTTTTAAAGAAAACACTTGATCCATATATTGAAGATTTAGATAAATTAATTGATTTATCTAAATATGAAGAAATACATATAGTTGCTTGTGGATCTGCTTATTATGCTGGTATGATTGGTAAGAGTTTACTAGAAGAAAAAGCAGGTATTAGAGTAGTATGTGATGTTGCTTCTGAATATAGATATAAGAAAGTATTATATGATAGAAAAACATTAGTTATATTAATATCTCAATCAGGAGAGACTGCTGATACTATAGCAGCGATGAGAAAGGCAAATGAAGAGAAAGTAGATACTTTAGCAATTGTAAATGT
>CACXFY010000117.1 GCA_902767005.1 uncultured Erysipelotrichaceae bacterium | reverse complement strand
GCTACAGCTGTTGCTGCTTCAGCCATTGATTCAATAAATTCTTCTTGTTCATATTTAGCGCTCCAACAAAGATCAGGATCTTCTGTTTGACCACAACTGTGAATGTATGCTTTTCCATTACGTGAAGCTATTCCTATTGATTGATTCTTTAAGTTAGCTCCAAAGCCACCCATTGCATGTCCTTTACCATGTGCTAAGTTTAGAATAGAATCATAATGTTCAAAACCTTTTCCTACTATATCATATTTTAAGTGTTTTCCTTTATTAACTGGTATTTTAAATTCACCAATTCCATCCATTATTTCTACGCCTTGGCCCATGTCAACAAAACCATGGTCTTTAGCAACTTTCATATGGTCTTCTGCTGTATTTCTCTTTCCAGGATAAGCTGTATTACATTCAATGATTGTTCCATTTAATTTGTCTACTAATGGTTTGATTAAATCAGCTTTTAGATATCCTTTTGATCCTTCTTCTCCAGTTGATACTTTAATTCCAACATTTCCATTTAATTCTACTCCAAGATTTTCATACATTTCAATTAACTTTTCTGGTGTAATCTCTTTTGTAAAAAATACTTTTGCTTTCATCTTTTCTTTTCTCCTTCTACTTTATATTTTTCTTGTAACTGGCTAGCAAACATCATGTAATCTCCTTGCCAACCTATTGTTTCATATACTTTGGCTATTTCTTCTTGTGGTAACTTTGATATTGCTATCCATAATTTTTCTATTTCTTTTTCTTTATTGTTTATTGTACTATGCAATGATTTTATTTCTTTTTCTAAATTTTCTTTATCTATAGTTTCTATTAAATACTTTATTCTATAATCAATCAATTCTTCTTTATCATTTTGTTTACAAATTATTTGACCATTATTTCTTACAAGATAGCATTGTGGAAATAATCTTCTTAATGCTTTTATATTATTACTATTTATTACATTATCTCCTACTACTATTCCATTTATAAATGATGCTGGTATGCCAAATAGAATTGAAGATGCTAATTCTTTGTTTTCTATAGGAAGCCCATTTTCATTTACAAATGATTTTGTTATAGTAGACTCTTCTGTATTATCTTGATAGCAGTCATATTTTCTTAATTCTTCTAGTTCTGGATCATCATTAATAATAAAAGCTATTGTATTCTTTCCTAGATTTCCAAATGGACATCTTCCATCTCTATAAGGAAATCTATTATTATACTCTTTTATTAGCATATCTTCAGGTACTTTATGAAAATCAGCGCAAAAATATGTTTCTCCATCTTCTTCTATTCCTAAATATTGACCAGTTACAATTCCACTTTTAGAAATACTTTTTAATATATCTATATTAAAACTAGTTCCATGAATTAATGTATTTTTCTTAAATATTGGTTCGTCTTTAGGAATAATCTGTCTTGTTTTACGTTTAGATAGACTTTTAAATCTTTCTATTTGTTCTTTTAAAGCTATTACTTGTTCCTTGCTTAAATCTTTAAAAAAATCATCCATATTTACTCCTTATTTAAAATGATAATTAGCATTAAATGTATCGATTATGTTTTTAGCATCTTTATAAAGACTTCTTATTTTACTTAATTTAATACTCTTAAACCATTTTGTTTTAGCATACTCACTTTCTTCTTTTATAGTTTCTTGTAGTATACTTATTAATTTATTATAACTATTATCTATACCTGTTATGTTATCAAAGAAATATGGTATGTCATCAATATTTCCATTAAATCGATTATTAGATAAGACACTAATTAAAGTCTTATTATTCATTAATTCTTTACAAATAGTTGCTTGTAAGTAATAAGCTCCAGAATTATATGATTTATTTATACTATTATTTACTGAATACAATGTATTTACTATTTCTTGATCATTAATATTGTAATTATTAAAACTATTTATTATATTTACTATTTCTTCTGTTTGTTTAGTATTAATTATTTCTTCTAGTATATAAGCATCATCTTTATAAGGCTTATTCATATTATTCTTTGGATATATTGTTCTTGTTAATCCAGTTCTTAAACTAAAATTTGTTTTCGTTATTTTTATTTCATTAATTATAGAATTAATTGCGTGATTATATTCATGTATTATGTTGTCAATAAATTCTATTAGGGGTTTATTACTATAGTGATTAATCGCAATATATTTAGTAGTTTTTATCTTATTGTTTAATATACTTGGTATTGATGTGTAATAGGCTTGATGAATCCTATCTTCTTTATTATTAAGTTTTATTGGTACTTCTTTAAATGTATTAACTATTTTATTTTGATTCTTTATATTATACTTAATAATAAATGCTGGAATAATTATATATAGTAAATGTTTAATATCACTATTATAGTTATACATAGCTAAATCATTATCAACTATTCTTTTTGACATATTAAACAATTCATTTATAATTCTGTCATTTAAGTCCATATAATCACCATTTATATTTTATCATATTAATTTGTTATTTACTATTTCTTTTATTTTTTATAAAATATATATAGAATAGAGAGGTTTTTTATGAGACTTAAAGAATTTGCTATATTTATAGTTATATTTACTATTGTTTATATAATATTCTTTATTGTATTTGATAAAATATCTAATAAACATGGTAAAAGTAAGATGGTAAAAAATGCTAAAAAGGTTATTAATATTAATTCATATATTCTATATTCTAGATTTTATGGGTTTAATACTAATTTAAATTATGATAATTTAATTCAGTTATTTCAAGATTTAAATATAGAACAAATGAATTCTGTTAATTTATTAGATATTGCAAATAAATATAATACTAGTAATTATGAGATTGCTGTTGTGGTTAGTTATTTTGAGATGTTAGGTTTATTGAAGAGAAGAAGTATTTTATTACATACTAATACTATGATTGAGAATACTCCTTTAGATCAAAACTTATTATCTAAATATCTTTCTTATTTTCAATCTAAAAAGTCTTTTGATGAGATTAAGTCGGCATTAGGAGAAGATGTTTATACAGAATTAAATACTATTAATGAAAAGTTTATGTATCCTGGTCTTAGATTCATAGATAAAGTTATTTATTATTATGAAGGTGATTCTAATGCATAAGAGAGTAATATTATATTTTGTATTAGTAATAGGATTTGTTGCTTTTAATTTTTATTTAAGACCAGTTGAAGGTAATGAAAAGGTTACTAAGAGTTATAAGAGTAATGGAGCTTATATTAATGACTTATATTATAGTAATGAATTATTTAAGAGTGAATTATCATATGATGGTAAAAGACTATATGAAGAAATAATTGATACTAGTAAAAATGATAAGTTAGAAATAAATATGGTGTGTAATGAGAATTGTAGTGATAGTTTTAATGCTGCCTATTCAGCTGTTTATTTAGATCATCCAGAGTTAATTAGCTTTGTTGGTCTAGATTATTGTACTTATCAAAATAATAGATTAAAGTGTCGATCTATGGCTAATATTGGTAAGATTAGGACTTTACTTGCTACTAAAAGAATTGAGAGAGAAATTGATATAGTAAAAAAAGAAACTAAAAATATGAGTGATAAAGAAAAAATAATATTTGTTTATAATTATGTAGCTAGTCATAATTATGATAAGTTGTTTACAGCTGCTAAATCTAATCAATCAGCATATAGTTTCTTTACTGGAGGAAGTTCAGTATGTGCTGGATTTGCTAAAGCTTCTCAAATATTATTACAAAACGTTGGAATTAATTCGATGTTAGCACTTGATAGTCAGCATATGTGGAATTATGTTGAATACGATAAAAAATGGTATATATTCGATGCTACTTATGGTTCTAGTTTTAGAGATAAAAGCAGTAAATATTATTATGAAGGACTTGGGGATACTACTACTGGAGTAATAGATCATTATTTCCCAGAATTATATCCTAAGATTGAAGAAACTACTTTAAAAAGTTTATTTGATTTAAAATAAAAAGATGAATTTAACTATTCATCTTTTTTTATACTTATATAAAATATATAGACTAAGAATATAGAAATAATTATTCCACCTATTATATCAGTAAACCAATGTACTCCTGATAAGAATCTAGATAATACTATTAATACCATTAATAATATAATTCCTATATTAAATATCTTCTTTGGATTCTTTTTAAACTTAATATAATTATTCATTATAAGTGCTGACAAGCAAACACATAAAGCTAACATAGTATGTGATGATGGGAAAGATGCTTCTAATCCTTCATCTAAGATAACTGGTCGATAATTAATTTGGACTTTTTCAAAGAAGAAGTATGTTATTAATACTATGACATAGAAGAAACCTAACATAATTATCTTTTTATCTACTTTCTTTATACTTTTATTTTTTATTAATTGATATAGTCCAATACAGCCATAGAAACCAATTAATAGGAATGATAAATATCCTAAATATTTTGATATTTTATAGAATGTCTCATTATATGGTAACATATTGTGAAAAAAATTATTTATTGTTGCTAAACCAACTTCTGTGTTTTCTGGACCAATACTTTTAACATCGACAAATTTTATTAATAATATATATAGTATTACTAATATAAATAATGATATGGCTACTAGTGTTTTTTTATTTTTCATATTCTTACCTCTTTTCATTTATTATACTATTCATATTTAGTTACTGTAAATCTTTCTAGTTGTATTTCATCAGAATCAGTTATATTGCCTTTATTTTTAGCTATTCTTAATTGTTCCTCTATGGTATCTATTCCATCTAAGTCTGGAAGTAAGAGACCTCTTTTATAGCCAGATGATACTATTACGCCATACTTTTTAGGGTCTAATTCATTCTGATCATCTATATGTTCTGGTTCATTTAATAAATAAACACTTATATCTAAATATGGTAGTTCGTCTTCTGTTACTTTATTAAAGCGATAATCACTAGTGGCTGAGGAAATAGAATTACTAATTATTTCTTCAGCAATATTATCACGTGTAGGTAAAAAGGTACCAATACATCCACGTAATTGATCAAATTTATTTAATGTGACAAAGACACCCTTTTGATTATCTAATAGTTCTTTATTTATATCATTTGGTACTTTTAATACCTCTTTATCTTTTATATATTTATTAATAGTCTTATATGCTAATTTTATATAGTCATTACTATTATTAGCTTTATTTTCTAGTCTTTTTCTTTCTTTTTCTAAATACAATTCTCTAAATTTTCTATTTGTATTTTCTCCTTGTGGATAAAAAGTACAGATACCATAACCTACTCCAGTTATATCTTGATGAGATAGTTGTTTACTCTCTACTTCTATTCCATCTAGAGCACCAGCCATTATTGTGAATGATCTATGGCCACATTCGGCTGCTTTATCTAAAAAAGATTCTTTATATTCTAATAATTCGTTAAAAGCACCAGTACTTAATGTTTTCATAATTTGTTCATCATAAATTGGTCCTTCATCAATAAAACCATATGGTCCATATGTTTGTAGTTTATGTGATAAGTCGCCACTTGCTACAAAGACTACTCTTTTATTTAAATTATTAACGGCTTCTTGGATTATTTCTCCTGCTCTATAATTATCTACTAATGGTAAACTTGATAAACCTACTCTTATTATTTTACATTTTGGTAGTTCTTGTCTTATAAAATATAATGGTACCATTACTCCATGATCTAGTGCTTTATCTCTTTCATGTGAAGTTCCCATAGGAAAATTATATTGATTTGCTAGCTTTTCTATTTCATTTACTAATTCTGTATCATATTCTTCGTTGAATTTTACATTACTAGCATTAAAATTGGAGAAGTCTCCATAAGCATTATCATTAGGAGATATGTGAAAATAGTCACCATATAATACAGTATGAGGACTAGTTATAATAATTGTCTCTGGTTTTAGGGTTGCTATTTCTTTTGCTACTTGTTTGTATGCATTTGTAGTTTCAATTATTTGTTCTTCAGCACCTTTTCCTATATCTGGTACTATTAATGGTGGATGAGGAACAGTATAGGCTCCTATAATTGGCATATTATACCTCCTTTAATGATGGTGATGATGACCTATATGAGTTTCTGTTTTTATATGACAATCTATATCATCACAAGCTTCATCTTCTGTTTCCAATATAGAGTGGCAAATATTATGTTCTTCTAATTCTTCTCTTATCTCTTTTTTTAATTTCTTTATATCTTTAGCTTTTGTTACAATATGCATTGTTGCATAATTATTATATCCATCAATACTCCAAACATGAATATGATGTATATCATCTACTCCTTTAATTTTTAATATATGTTTTTTTAGTTCATCTATATCAATATCCTTTGGGGTTTTTTCTAAAAAGATATCTAATACCACTTTTAAATTTTTGAATGCATGGAATAGTATATAAGAAGATACACAAATACTCATAATTGGATCTATTATACTTATATCTGTGAAATTCATGATAATAGCTCCTACTAGAACTATTATCCAGCCTAGTACATCTTCTAACATATGTAGATTTACCGATCTTTGGTTGATAGAATCACCTTTTCTTGTTACATATGCCGCTATAAAGTTCATAATTACCCCAAATACAGCAAATATTATCATTCCACTATAGTTTACTTCGACAGGATTAAATAGTCTGTGTATGGCACCTATAATAACCAATATTGATCCTACTAATAATATAGTTGTAGTTATTACTCCACCTAGT
>CACXFY010000116.1 GCA_902767005.1 uncultured Erysipelotrichaceae bacterium | reverse complement strand
GCTTCTTCAATGTTTATTATTTCATTTCCATCATAGAAAGCATTTGCCATATAGTCATAAGCAACTATCTTTTTAGCTTGAACATAATTGTAAGAAAGAAAGAATCCTCCTAGTAATACTACTAGGGCTCCTAGAACACCTACTGTATTGGGAGAGATTCTTTTTTTGTTATCTACTAACTTTTTGTCCATTCTTGTATACGTAACCAATTCCAATACCGATTATTGCAATACCAAGAATTGCTAGAAGTAATGAGTTATCTGCAGTATCAGGTACTACTACTTCTGGTGTATTCAAGAAATTAATTTGATGTGATTGATGTTGTTCATCAATTGTAAATGTAACAACTTCATTTGCTTTCATATATCCAGCTGGTGCTGAAATCTCTGATACTGTATAAGTACCATATGGTAAATCAGTAAGTACATGTGCTTCAGTAGTAGTTGTGAATTCAGCTACTTTTTCTCCTTTAGCATTTGTTACTTGTAATACTGCTCCAGCAAGTGGATTCTTAGTAGATGCATCTAGTTTAATAATATTTACAGTTACTTTTTTAGCTGTATTTCCTATTTTTACTAGTACATCATATTTTTCATTTTCTACAGTAAATGTAGTTGGTTTTTCATTTTTACTATATCCTTCTGGTGCTTCTGTTTCTTCAACAGTATAAGTACCTGGATTTAAGTTTCTAATAATATGACCATTTACAGTTGAAGTCCAACTAGTAATAACTTGTCCATTAGAATCTTTTAATACTAATTTAGCTCCAGCTAATGGTTGATTAGTAGCATTATCATATTTGATAACTGTTACTTTTGAACTAGCTATATCTAATGTTACACTTTTAGAAGTTGTAACTGGTTCTTTTACATAACGTCCAACATTTTGCATGTTGCTGCTAGTTGGTTGATATTCATATACTTTATAAATATAACCAGTTCCTTGAATGTTTACTTTTATACTCATTGATGTTGAAGTAACATTCTTAGATGGTACTTTTACAAAGAAAGCTTCATTAGCTCCAAAAGTACTCTTTTCTTTTCCATTTGCGTCTACAACTATTGTTCCAGTTGGTGCATTAGATACTGATACTTTTATTGTAGAAACATTATTTAAGTTTGTAGCTTTAATAGCTTGTGATACATAGTATCCATCTTTTAATGTCATTGAAGTATCAGCAAATGATACATCAAATGATGTAGTTGGATATGCTTTTCCTTTGTATTTTTCACCATGTGCAACTAGTTCTTTTACATAGTGTCTTAGGTTATAACCGTCTGCACCAGTGCTTTTGAAAGTAGATGATAAGTTCTTTCCACCTTCATTGTTGTCTAAATACCACCAGATTGCTGTTTGTGTAATGTAATAATCTTTGTCTTTGTTTCCAGTAATATTTTGACCTTTCTTAATTATTTCGGCAATTGCTCTGTCTCTTTCTTGGACAAATGTTGCCTTAGTATTTTGAGCTGTATTTTTATGTCTTGTAAGACAATATAATAGCTCTCCACTTGTCATCTCTTTTGTTGTAAAATGAACTCCTCCAATGTATGTTCCAACTGAATGTGGATCACCTAAACTGATAGTTTTATCAACAGCTCGAACATTAATTACAGAAGTTCCAATTGTTGCTACCATAATAAGTAGCGCGCATAGGATTTTAGTTAAATTATTTAACTTCTTCATTATTTCATTCCCCCTCACTCAATGTGTATGTATTATAACACAAAATCCCTATTTTAGCAAGCTTTTCTTACTTAACACACTATTATAAAATCAATTTAAATTAATTTCAACCAATTAATTTATCTTTTCTTCGAAAAGAATATTATTATGAATATCATAAATAGTGAACTTTTCTTCATCATAAATCATATATGATGCTTCAAAATTATTATGTGGTTTCGATATACTTCCTGGATTTATATAGTAGTTAGTTTCTATTTTTTCTATGAATGGTACATGATAATGACCAAATATTAAAATAGAATTAGTTTTATCCCAAGTCTTCTCATTATAGACGTGTCCATGAGTTAAATATAAATCATGATTTATTGTTTGTAATTTATAATAACCATCTATCATTTGGAATGGTGATACTTCAACATCAATATTAGTATCACAATTTCCTTTCATACAAATCATTTTCTCTTTATATGCAGTTAGAAATTCTCTTACTGCTTTAGGATCATAATCTGCCATCTCACTACTTAAGTATAAATCACCTAATACTACTAAAGTTTCACAATGTAGTTCCCGAAACCGAGTATCTATTAATTCTAGATTTGTTGTTAGACCATGTATGTCAGATATAAACATTATTTTCATATTATCACCACTTATAAAATAACATAAAAAAAGAGATATTTCTATCTCTATTTTTTTCCAAATGCAGTAAATGATAACATTAGACCACCACATATATTAGAAGAATGTTCTTCATAACCATACTCTCCAAAAGTAAATGGCATTATAAATGGTACTCCTTTTGTTTCTTTTAAGACTTTTTCATAAATCTCTTCTATATGTTCTTTTAAATATATTCTTCTTCCAGCTGAATGCATCAATAAATATGCAGCTGGTTGATTATACATCTTATTACGTAGTTTTGATAATGTTTCTGCTGGAGCATTTATTAATTCTTCTTCGGTTGCTTCTAATTGAAGAATTGCTGTTTGTTTTACTACTTTGTTTCCTAATCTAATAGCGTCATCTATAGTAGATTTAGTTCCCATATCATCTCCAAACATAGGATGTCTTACTATAGTAAGATTACCTAATGGATCTTTTATTCCTAATGGTTTAGTAATTGATGCTAGTAAAAGATTATCTCCAATTAAATCTTTAGTATTAGCTTCTATCCAATGAGCATATTTCTTTAAGGCAGACATGTCATCTATAGATACTAAAGTTCTATTATCTTCTACTTCAGTTATTAATCCTACATTATTTGTTTCTTTGTAATTACTTTGGAAACAAGTATTAATTTCATTATCAGTATAGAAGAAAGCTACAGCTACTCCGTCACTGAATACTTTATCATTACATATTATTTTCCAATTTCCTTCTACTTTATCATCGGCAGCTGTTCCACCAAACATTGGTACTCTTCCTATTACATCTTGAATTCCCATTAAGTACTCTTCTTCTTCCTTTGGACTTGCTACCATATAGAAATAAGCTGGTGCACGAGTAGTTTTAGCATTTTCTACAGCTTGAATTGCTACTTTTCTTCCAATTATTCTTGGATTATTTCCAGCTTCATGACAAGCAACACCAACAGTTAGTTTAGGATCATCTAATGTTAATAATCCGGCATAACCATCGTCACTATTTATAAAACCATCAGGTATTATTATTCCATTACTACTAGTTGAACCTATTAAAGGCATTTTATGAGCACTTTCTACACCTTTTACTACTTGTTTAATATTATTGTGCATAGATGTATATAGAAAACCAATTTTTGCATCTAAGTCTTTAGTTGCTTGTTGACAAGATTCTATACCAGCCATAAAGCTATCTTTATTTAGACTATAACCAACTAATGATTTCATATTATTACCTCCATGCTTCTTTATAAATATTTAATATATCTTCTACTGTTACATCTCTTGGATTACCTGGTGTACAAGCATCATTTATAGCTTGTTCAGCTAGAGTTTGTAACATATCTTCTGGGATATTTAATTCTTGTAGATTCTTAGGTATATTTAATTGTCTATTTAATTTGAATATTTCTTCTACTACTTTTTCAATAGCTTCAGTATCAGATAAGTTTTCCATATTTAGATTAAAGGCTCTTCCCATATTTCTAAATAAGTCTGGACAAACAACTCCATTAAATCTTAGAACATGTGGTAATAATACTGCGTTTGCTACTCCATGTGGAGTATCAAAGTATGCTCCTAAGGAGTGAGCCATTGAGTGTACTATTCCAAGTCCAACATTAGAGAATCCCATACCTGCTATATATTGAGCATAAGCCATTTTTTCTACAGCTCTTCTATCTTTATTGTTTGCTGCTTCTACAATATTTTTATGAATTAATGACATGGCATTTATGTGGAACATATCTGTCATTAACCAAGCAGCTTTTGTAATGTACCCTTCCATTGCATGTGTTAGAGCATCCATTCCAGTTGAAGCGGCTAAAGATTGAGGCATAGTTTCCATTAAATCTGGATCGATAATTGATACTACTGGAATATCATGTGGATCTACACATACCATTTTTTTAGTTCTTGCTTCATCAGTTATTACATAATTAATTGTAACTTCTGCTGCTGTTCCAGATGTAGTTGGTAAGCAAATTAAAGGTAATCCTTTATTCTTAGTATCAGCAACTCCATCTAAGCTTACTACATCTTCAAATTCATTATTAGTCATGATAATTGATACAGCTTTGGCAGTATCGATAACACTTCCTCCACCAACAGCAACTATAGCTTCGACATTATTATCTCTTGCTACTTGTAGAGCATTTAGAACATTTTGAGTATTAGGATTAGCTTTTACTTCATCAAAGATAAAGTATTCACAACCTGCTAATTCTAATTCAATTGTTACCATACGAGCTACTCTATTATCTAATAATACTTTGTCCGTTACAAATAATACTTTCTTAAAATTTCTTTCAATTACTTCTTCTCTTATTTTTGATCTTGCTCCACGACCAAAATAAGATGTTTCGTTCAACATAATTCTATTTACCATATACTAGCCTCCCACTATTCTCTTACATTATATCATATTTTATATATGTAAACACTTTATTATTCGTTACTTTACACAATAAAAGATGTATTATTTCAATACATCTTGTGATTTTGAATTTAAAGTTAAGTCTCCACGTCTTCCATCTAGATAAGCATAATATCCGGCTGCTGCTATCATGGCAGCGTTATCAGTACAATATTTCATTGGTGGAATTGATAGATGAACATCTAATTCTTTAGCTAATTTTTCCATAGCAGAACGTAATCCTTTATTAGCTGCTACTCCACCAGCTACAATAACTGTTTTAGCCTTTTTATCTATTATAGCTTTACGCATTTTATTAATAATTGATTCTATTGCTACTTCTTGGAAAGAACAAGCAAGATCAGCTTGTTTTATCTTTCTACCTATTTGATCTTCATGATGAGCTAAATTAATAACAGCACTTTTTAGTCCACTAAATGAGAAATTATATGAATCATCTTGTAGTGGTACTGGTAATTTATAAGTATGTTTACCTTCAGCTGCTAACTTATCTACTTTAGGTCCACCAGGATACTCTAATCCTATAACTCGTGCTACTTTATCGTAACATTCCCCAATAGCGTCATCTAGGGTACCACCTAGTTTTTTAAACTCATAATGTTTATTCATTTCTATTATTTCAGTGTGTCCACCACTTACTACTAAAGCAAGTAATGGGAAATTTAATTCTTCAACAAGGCTATTTGCATATATATGACCAGCAATATGATGGACTGGAATTAAAGGTTTTCCATGGATAAAAGCCAATGTTTTAGCAGCTTCTAATCCTACTAATAAAGATCCTATTAGTCCAGGTCCATAAGTAATCGCAATCCCATCTATATCTTTCATCTTCATATCAGCTTTTTTCAAGCATTCTTCTAAGACAATTGTAATATTTTTTACATGGTGACGACTTGCTATTTCAGGTACTACACCACCAAAATCTTTATGAACATCTATTTGAGATGCTACTACAGTTGCTATTTCTTCAGTACCATTTTTAACAATAGATACACTAGTTTCATCACAACTACTTTCAATTCCTAAGATATACATATTTTTTTTCATATACACAGCCTCTTTTCACTACTTCATTTTATCATAAAAGACTCTTATAGTTAAGAGTCTTTTTTTCTTTCCATAAGTATTCCATCTATTCCATTGTAGTAACCTTTTCTTATGGCTACTTCTTTGAAGTTAAATTCTTTATATAACTTTAAGGCAGGAATATTATCTTTTCTTACTTCTAAAGTAATATCTTTATCCACAGTTTCTGTTAAAAACTTCATTAATTCTTTACCATATCCACAATTTCTGTTGATATCTTGAACTTCAAT
>CACXFY010000115.1 GCA_902767005.1 uncultured Erysipelotrichaceae bacterium | reverse complement strand
TAGACAATTTTTGGGTGGAACAGAAAAACCAGATGTTGATTCTATTGAAGGATTATCACCATCTATTAGTATCGATCAAAAAACAACAAGCAATAATCCTAGAAGTACTGTAGGTACTGTTACTGAAATCTACGATTATTTTAGATTGTTATATGCACGTATTGGAACTCCAATGTGTCCTAATCACCATATTCCAATTAAAGGACAAAGTGTAGAAGAGATGGCTAATAAACTTCTTGAGTATAGCGAAGGAACAAAAATGATTATTATGGCTCCTGTTGTTCATGGAGAAAAAGGTACTCATAAAGAATTATTAGATAAACTTAAATTAGAAGGATATGCAAGAATCAGAGTTAATGGAGAAATGCATGATTTAACTGAAGAGTTTAACTTTGAAAAAAATATTAAAGATTATATAGATGTAGTAATAGATAGATTAGTAATAAAAGATGGAATAAGAGGAAGATTATTTGAGTCACTTGAAGCTGCTTGTAAATTATCTAATGGTAAGGTAGTTATAGATATAGTTGGTGATAAAGAATTAGTTTTTTCTGAATTATATGCTTGTCCATATTGTGAATTTTCTTTACCTGAATTAGAGCCACGTATGTTTAGTTTTAATGCTCCATATTGTGCTTGTCCAGATTGTAAAGGATTGGGTATTAAATTATCTATAGATCCAGAATTAGTTGTACCTGATAAAGATAAATCTTTAGAAGATGGTGCAATAGTCACTTTAGGTGATGATACAGATAATATTTATTATAAAAGACTTGAATGTATGTGTAAGCATTATAAGATTAGTACTACTAAACCATTTAAGAAATTAACAAAAAAAGAGCAAGAATTAGTCTTTTATGGTAGTGATGAACCAATTAAATTTAATTATGCTTCTCGTAGTGGAAATATAACTAATCAAATTGATTATTATGAAGGAGTTATTAATAATCTACAGAGAAGATATATGGAAACATCTAGTACATGGATAAGAGATTGGCTAGAAAATTATATGATAGAGACTGAATGCGAAACTTGCCATGGAGCTAGATTAAATAATGATGCTTTATCTGTTTATGTTAATAATAAGAATATTTATGAATTAACTTCTATGAGTATAGATAAGATAATTGATTTTTTTGATAAATTGAAACTTACTAAAGAACAAGAAGAGATAGCTAATTTATTAATTAAAGAAATTAAAAGTAGATTGTCTTTTTTATCAAATGTTGGACTTGAATATTTAACTCTTAGTAGAATGGCTGGAACATTATCTGGAGGAGAACTTCAAAGAATTAGACTTGCTACTCAGATAGGTTCTAGATTAACTGGAGTATTATATGTATTGGATGAACCTAGTATCGGTTTACATCAAAGAGATAATGAAAGATTAATTAGATCTTTAAAAGAAATGAGAGATTTAGGAAATACTTTAATAGTAGTAGAACATGATACTGATACTATGCTTGCTTCTGATTATTTAGTAGATATTGGTCCTAAAGCTGGTACTGAGGGTGGATATGTAGTAGCAGCAGGAACTCCAGAAGAAGTTATGAAAAATGATAAGAGTATTACTGGAAGATATTTAAGTGGAAAAGAAAAAATAGAAGTACCAAAAAAACGTAGAAAAGGTAATGGTAAATTCTTAGAAGTTATAGGTGCTTCAGAGAATAATTTAAAGAATGTAGATGTTAAGTTTCCACTAGGTACTTATACTTGTGTAACAGGTGTATCAGGAAGTGGAAAGAGTAGTTTAGTAATGAGAATACTTTCTTCTGCACTTATGAAACATGTTTATAAGTCAAAAGTAACTATAGGTAAACATAAAAAGATAAATGGTTTCGAAAATATAGATAAAGTAGTTGAGATAACACAAAATCCAATTGGAAGAACTCCACGAAGTAATCCTGCAACTTATACAGGAGTATTTGATGATATAAGAGATTTATTTACAAATACTAAAGAAGCTAAGATGTATGGATTTGAAAAAAATAGATTTTCATTTAATGTTAAAGGTGGAAGATGTGAAGCTTGTCGAGGAGACGGTGTAAAAAAAATAGAGATGCATTTCTTACCTGATGTTTATGTTCCTTGTGAAGTATGTCATGGAACTCGTTATAACAGTGAAACATTAAATATAAGATATAAAGG